>JANQML010000359.1 GCA_028280105.1 Desulfobacula sp.
ACATCAGCGAACCGGGTAAATAGACTGATCGGCAAAGAGATCGCCTTCCCTGTCCGGGTGGATGCAACCGACCACAACGGTCTTGTCGAATTTTTAAAACCGGTGGACTCTTTTTTATCCGCGATTCCGTATTGGCTCAACCCGGGGGTTGCAATTGCTGCACTGGAAGCCGGATCATCCATGTGCGACCTGGGGGGGAATACAGATATAGTAAAGGAGCAGTTAAAAGTCGGTCCGGACTGGGAAAAAGCCGGAATCGCAATGGTTCCGGATTGCGGCCAGGTTCCGGGCATGGCAGCGGGCTTGACCGGCTACGTCATGAACCGGCTGGATAAATGTGACGAAATCATGATCTGGGACGGTGGAAACGACATGAACCCGAAGCCGCCTTTTAACTATATCTGTACATTTAACATCGCCGGCCTTACCAACGAGTATTACGGCGTGGCCAATTTCATTCGTAACGGGAGGATTGAATCGGTTCCGACATTTCTCGAAGAAGATTATGAAACAATTGAATTTCCAGAACCGATCGGGAAGATGGAAGCCTTTGTTGCAGGCGGGGGAACATCGACAATGCCATGGACCTTTGAAGGCAAACTGAAAACGCTTTGGAACAAAACCCTACGGTGGCCGGGTCATTTTCAACAATGGAAAGCTTACATGGATGCAGGACTTCTTGAAGAAGAACCGGTCCAGGTCGGCGGACAGGCAGTCTCCCCCCGGGATCTGCTCCATGCCGTTATTGATCCTAAAATCCGGGCGACCCCGGAGGACAGGGATGTTGTCATTGTAAGGGTTCTTGGCAAAGGATCAAAGGATGGTAAAAAAGCCGAATTCCTGCTTGATCTTATCGATTATTATGATGAGGAAACAGGGTTCACCGCAATGGAACGGACGACGGGCTGGGATGGATCGATCACGGCGATCATGAATGCAAAGGGGATTACCCCCCGGGGTGCCAATCCCGTCGAAGTTGCCGTACCCGGAGACCTGCTGGTAAAGGAAATGAAGAAACGTGGTTTTAATCTCAGTGAATCGTTAAAATTCAACCCGGATATTTCATGACAATTTGAATGAAACACCCATAATTATCTTTAAAAACAAGAATTGGCAACCGGGAGTTCCTGGTCCACATCGGGAACAACAGGCATCGCACTGATGGAACCGTTTTATTTTGTATAATTCTTTCCCTGGAAGGAATCCCTTGTTTCAAGGGTTTCCTGAATCAGGTTAAACGTCTCGCGATACCGCCCGGCCCAAAGCGGCGCCCTCAGCTCATCCAGGTGCGGATCTCCGGTGATGCGCTGGATGATCATTTCCTTTGGCAGCAGTTCCAGGAAATCGCAAACGGTTTCCACGTATGCATCCTGGGTCATGGGGGTATAGTCACCGGTGTTGTACATCCGGTCCAACGCAGTGCCTTTGATCACGTAGAGCAGATGAATCTTCACGCCGTCGACACCGGCGCCGGCAATTTTTTTTGCACTTTCCAGCATCATTTGCCGGTCTTCATCGGGCAGCCCCAGGATAATATGGGTACAGATACGGATTCCCCGGTCCCGGGTCATCCCGACGGCATCCAGAAAATCCTGAAACGTATGCCGCCTGTTGATCAATGACAGGGTTTTGTCATGAACCGACTGAAGCCCGAATTCCAGCCAGACCAGGTAGTCTTTGGCATAGGATTCAAGCAGATCCAATTTTTCCGCGTCAATGCAGTCCGGCCGGGTGCCCACGGCCATGCCCACCATTCCCTCACAGGACAATGCCTGGTCATAGATCTGTCTTAACCGGTCACACGGGGCATAGGTATTGGAATAGGATTGAAAATAGGCCAGAAACTTTTTCGCCTTATACTTTTTAACCGCTCCGATCTTTTTGGCTTCAACCTGCTCCCTGATGGATTTTCCTTTTGCCCATAATCCGGAGCCGGAGCCTTTTGAGTTACAATAGATACATCCCTCATCCGATAGTGTTCCATCCCGGTTCGGGCAGGACAGTCCCGCATCCACGGCGATCTTCTGTACCCGCTGGCCGAATAGCTGTCTCAAATAATGGTTGTAATCCGTGTATCGTTTTGATCGCTGCATTAAATATGATTCCGTCATTGTTATTGTCGAAAGGGTGTTCAATCCAAAATCGTGAGCCAACCGTCTATGTTTTATATGACGGATCAACACGCCTCCCGACCAGTTCAAAATTCTCTTTTTTTTATCATTATCCGGCCCGGAAAGCAAAACAACACCCCCGTGTAAATGCCTTTCAACCCGATCTAAGATATGTTAAAAACACAAAAAGTACCATTAACCTCATCGTTGCAACGTTGGGGTCAAGGTTTGTTTTTAAAATCATACCTTAGGATTAAGAGGATGAAACCTGTGATCCGGCAAATCCCACAGATTCAGATACTTAAAAAAGGGCCCGGCTGGCTGGCCCTTGATAAACCCGGGGGCATGAGTGTTCACAATCATCCGGGAAACGATCTGGTTTCCGTCATTTCAAAACAGATCCAATCAGACCCGGCCCTTTCCCAGGCCCTTGGCTTTAAAACAGCGTCAGGCGTCCACCCGGTCCACCGCCTGGACAAAGAGACCGGGGGAGTGATTCTCCTTGCCACCGACCCTGACGCCTTGGCCTTTTTATCCGGGCAATTCAGAGAGAATCGGGTGGCAAAAGAGTATATTGCCCTGGTCCACGGACGGGTTGATTCCGGTCAAACAGAACTTGGTCAAACAAAACTTGGCCAAACAAATCCAGGCCCGGCGGACAGGGGATACGGCACCTGGAACACCCCCTTGGCCAAATCCGCCGGGGGACGGAACCATCCGACCGGCAGTGGAAAAAAACTGGCCTGTGAAACCCGGTATAGATGCCTTGAAGCAAGCGAACATTATTCGCTGCTGGCAATCGACCTGGTGACCGGCCGGAAACACCAGATCCGCCGTCATGCAAAACTGGCCGGGCATCCGATTGTTGGAGACAGCCGATATGGGTCCAAAAGGGCCCTTGCTTTTTTAAAAACAAAGCGGGATTTTCACGGATTGGCGCTTCACTGCCGATCCATCAGACTGGTATTGCCGAAAGATACCGCTCCGACCCGGATCCGGTCCGGAAATGGGCTGAGCCGGATTTTCCGGCTGTTTGAAGCAGATAAACTTAACCAATGCCACAAATGATCTTTTAACGATTAAAAAATACCAAAGCAGGAGCAGATAAAATGGAACGATTAGAATTAATTGAACAATTATCCAACGCACCCGGTGTATCCGGATTTGAAGACCCGGTCATAGAGATCGCCAGAACCTATCTCAAAGCGGACTTTGAGTTGGAGGAAGACCGCATCAGAAACCTGTTCATCCATAAAAAAAACCCATCGACAAACCAGCCCAAAGTCATGATCGATGCCCATTCGGACGAAGTCGGCTTTATGATTCAATCGATCAACACCAACGGAACACTCAAGTTTTTAAACCTGGGGGGATGGAACCCCCAGACCCTGGGTGCCCACCCGGTTCAGATCAGAAACAATGACGGGGAGTGGATCAAAGGCGTGGTGGCATCAAAACCCACCCATTTCATGTCTCCCGAGGAGATGAAAAAGTCTCCAAGCCTTTCAGACATGGTGATTGACGTGGGGGCCACATCCGACAAGGAGATCGCTGAAACCTTCGGCATCAGGATCGGTGCACCGGTGGTACCGGATGTCAGATTTACCGTTGATAGGAATGCCGGCCTGATCTTCGGCAAGGCCTTTGATGACCGGCTAGGGTGTGCGGCTGTTCTGGAAGTGATTAAACACCGTATCGACCCGGATCTAAAGCTTGATGTTTACGGCACCCTCTCTTCCCAGGAAGAGCTGGGATTAAGGGGTGCCAGTGTCTCTGTTCGAAAGATAAACCCGGATATTGCCATCTGCATTGAAGGCACACCGGCAGATGATACATTCAACCGTCCGGACTTCATCCAGGCCGGCCTGAGAAAGGGTCCGCAGATCCGTCACATGGACCGGTCCGTCCTGGCAAACCCGCGGTTTGTAGCGTTTGCCGTGGCCATTGCCGAAAAAGAGAATATTGCGTTTCAAGAGGCGGTCCGTTCCGGCGGGGGGAACAATGCCGGCGTGATTACCCTCCATGACCGGAGCGTGCCCACGATCACCATCGGTATCCCGGTGCGGTACATCCATTCACACAATTGTATTGCAGCGTTGTCGGATTTCGACGCCGCGGTTCAGTGGTGCACGGCGATCATCAACAACCTGACCCCGGAGATCATTGAAAGCTTTTAAGTAACAAATTGCAGTTTTAATAAACCGGCCCGGCCATGGCTGTACCGTGTGATTCAATTTCAGTGCCGGGAACTTTGAACCGGAGATCGCCATACTGAATTGAAAGACCCAATGAAAGATCGGATAGATAACCCGAATAAGGATCCCCTGGGGTCGATGATGATCGACTATCTCAATGGAGAGAGAGACGCCGGTGTCACGGTTCAATCGGACACCCTGGATATGTGGGAGATGACCGGGGCCACCATGTTCAGATCCTTCAGCATCATGAACCGGATTGAAAGAAAGGCTTTGAGCCTCTGCACGGGTAAAATCCTGGACATCGGGGCCGGGGCCGGCAGCCATACCCTCTACCTGCAAAACAGGGGAGAGACGGTTGATGCCCTGGACCTGTCCCCCGGGTCTGTCCGGGTCATGAAGAAAAGAAAGGTCCGTACCGTTATCCACAACAATCTGTTTGCGCTTAAGGAGAGGCAATACGACACCCTGCTCATGCTCATGAACGGTATCGGTGTTGTCGGCTCCCTGGACGGATTAAACCTGTTCTTTCAATTCATCAAAACCCTTTTAACGCCCGGCGGTCAAGTTCTTATGGATTCCACAGACCTTGCCCTGCTCTACGAACCGGATATGATCGAGCCATCCGGTTCCGAATATTACGGCGAAACCGAATTTACAATGACCTATAAACAGATCACGGGAGATCCCTTTCAATGGCTCTATGTTGATTTCCAAACCCTGTGCCGGCAGGGCGCTTTCCATGGGTTTGAATGCGAGAAGCTTTTAACCGACCGGTACGGGAAGTACCTGGCCCGGATCAGGTTGACGTCTTCAAGCCAACGGGATCCGGGCTGAACCCAACCAGGCCTTTAAAAAAGGATACATCCATGCATCTGATTGCCGACAATCTAAGAATTACCAAACCCGACATTCAACAGGCCCTTGCCCGGCGTGACCCTGAGCCGGTTCAAAAACTGGCTCTGGCATGTGCACAAAAAAATCCCTGGGCCATTGATGTCAACACCGGCCCTTTAACCCGGAACCCGGAATCGGACATGCGTTTTTTTATCCGGGCGGTTGAAAGCGTCACCTCTCTGCCGCTTCTGATCGATACCGCCAACCCCGCGGCCATGCGGGCCGGGCTTGAGTCTGTCCAAAATCCGGCCGTTATCAACGGATACTCACTGGAGCCCGGTAAAATCAATCATATTCTGCCGCTTGCAAAAGAGTTTGATACGGATATTGTGGGGTTCCTGCTTGACCGGGAAAGCCGGGTGCCCAAAGATGAGGCCCGGCGCCTGGAGGTGGCACTGGAGTTATTTGAAAAAGCCGAAGCAGCCGGGGTTGCCAAAGAAAAAATCATTATCGACCCGGTTGTCCCGCCCCTGGCATGGGATGACGGCATCATCCAGGCCCGTGCCATCCTCAATGTCATCCGGACTTTGCCCGATCTTTTGGGATTTAATGTCCGCACCATTGCGGGGGTTTCCAACCTGAGCACCGGCGCTTCGGATAAAACCAAAAAACACCGGATCGACACCGCATATATCGCCATGCTCGCGTCTGCCGGTCTGGATTATGCCCTGCTGGACATCTTCGACACCGGCCTGGTCCGGTCGGCCCGGACCGCAGGCATTCTTTCAAAGGAGACGCTCTTTTCCTGGCAGATGATACCGGAATGATCCGGATCGATATCCCCGGCACTGTCGTCTACATGGTTTTGAGTATCTCTTTGACCTGATTGCCGTCTGCCTGTTTGCCGAAATGCTTCATCACCTGCCCCATGGCCTGCATGGGACTTTTAAACCGGGACAGGTCAACATGGTCCTGAATCCACGCCCTGATCTCTTCGGATGTGGCCGCCTTTGGCAGATAGCACTGCAGCAGCTCAAGATAGTCGGACGTCTCCTCTTTTTTATGTTCAAGCACGGTCTTTTCCGATTTTACCAGTTTACGGATAATTCCCTGGACATCTTCATCGGTTATCTCTTCCGGTGTTTTGACCCGGGTGGTCTTTTTTCCGCTTTCAAGGGTAATGGCCACGGTAAGGCCGGGAAACTCCCCCATGATCAGGCGCATAGTGTCACGCACCGTATTGTCTTTTTTCATCATGGCTCTTTTCATGTCCTCCCGGATTTTATCATAGAGCCGGGTTTCCATGGCTGCATTCCATCCGTATTCGTCTTTCTCTTCCGTCATCTGATCGTCCTGTCTTTTCTATTGTCCGGTTGCTGGAATATTTTTATTCTCCGACTTAATGGGTCATAATTACCACATCAGCAGGGGAATGAGAAGCTGGCATGCCACCCATTGTCCACATGCGAAACAAAAATTTGATGATGGATTTGGGACAGTATTCCTTTACGTATGGACATGAACGTTTTTTAAACGATGCTTAACAGGCAGGGATTTAAGGTTACCCCTGTTCTGTCACGTAATGATGGTCCAGGTATCATCTCCGCCGGCCGACAACCTGATCCTAATTCAACGGAATAAACCACTGGCATGCCAGTGGTATGAACAATGGCTGTGCCAGTGATTAGTGCTAAGAAAGTTGAAATCTCCTACAATGAGAGCGCCAGCTACTCAATAGAAGGAGATTTCAATGGAACGTTTCAATAGATTAGCACATTCAGTTTGGGATTGTAAGTACCATGTGGTTTGGATACCGAAGTATAGACGAAAGGAATTATACGGGGCCAAGAGACAGATAGTAGTTGATACGATAAAAAAATGGGCGAGAATAAAGGAAGTTGAGATAATAGGGGGGCATGCGATGCCGGATCATATACATCTTTGTCTTTCGATCCCACCCAAATACTCTGTCTCCCATATGATAGGCCTTTTAAAAGGGAAAAGTGCTTCGGAGGTGATGAGTTTCGGAACCAGAAGCAGTCGAATGGTACGAGGAAGAACATTTTGGGCAAGAGGATATTGTGTGAGCACCATCGGTTTGGATGAGGCAGTGATCCGAGCATATATTAAAAATCAAGAACAAAAGGACAAGAACCAGATGGATCTTCCCTTTAAATAAAAACCAGAAATACCCCCAACGGGAATGTGTTTAATTTATCGACCAACTTACCCCAGGTTTTATCGGTCATGGTTACTCCTCTCTATACTTCTACAACCACAAGTTCTCTTGGACTTAGTGTCACTATCTGATTGCCACCTTCGGAAATAATTATTGTATCTTCGATTTTTAATACATTCCCGTCAGTTGGCTCCATTAAGTGCAGTTCAATGGCCAACACCATTCCAGGCTTTAGCATTTCATCACTTTTAAGGTGCAGAAGCGGGGGTTCATTCAGTTCCAACCCGATTCCATGACCAATAAAATGTGCGGCCGGTTGATTTTCAAAACCCATAAAGATTTTTTCAATCCCGCGTTTTTCTGCATGGTCAAATGCCAGTTTTGCAGCTTGTCCGGCTCTCATTCCGGGACACAGGGTGTTAATTAAAAAATCGGCAACATCTTTCAACCTGCTGAAAAGATCTAAAGTCCTTTGCGGGGCACGGCCGATGGCGTAGGTTCTGCTCTGATCAGCATGATATCCATTCACACAGGCCGGGATGTCTACGATGACCAGGTCTCCTTCTTCCATTCTTCTTTGGGACGGGCCTGCCGGTACGGCGCTGCTTAATCCGGTACCTGTTATTGTATATACGGTACCATTGGTTTTATAGAGGTTCGGACCGGATGTCAGCGGGCCCCGACTCATAAAAAAATCATGAATACGCATAAAAAAAATACCTTCGTGTCCGGCAAGCCGTTGAGCATTTTCTATAATTGAAGAGAATTCAAGTTCACTCATTCCCGGTTTTAACGACGCAACCGCATCAAGGTGGCCTGCATGAACGGCAGCGGATGCTTTTTTTACATATTCGATTTCTTCAGGGGATTTCACCATCCTCTGTTTCAATATCTCAGTTGAGATATCGATAAATTCCCCATGGCCCATGGCCCGGTTTAATCCGTGTGATTGGTTGACCGTAAGAATATCCAATTCAGTACCTATTTTTTTCTTTGCGGTTGAACGGGGAAACATAAATTGGCATATTTTCTTAATATTGCCCTCTTGAATAACTTTTTGCTTATCGAGCGGCGTTTCCTCAACCGCACGCCGGTAACCCCTCCTGATGAATAATGAATAGTCGTCAGGCAGAACTACAAGATAGGCGGGCTGGGCAGTGCCTGTGTAGTAGAATATATCTCTTGAGTATATCAGCAAAGCGCCATCAAGGTTATTTTCCTTCAGGATTGTCTGTAATGTTTCGATTCTTTTTTCATGCATTGTCTGTTCACCCCTTCAGGTCATATCAGTATTCATAGACCGGACATGAGGACCGGGATTCCCATTCCTGCCTGTTAAATTCATTGTACTCCGGGTGGTTCGTGCGCCGTCTCAATGTCTTCAATAGATCCCTTGCTTCATCAGGGGAGATGCACGGATGCTTCCATACGAGATGATTCCCTGTCCAGTGTGTCCAATCCCAATCCGTTATAAAATTTCTCTCCCTGAATTTGCGATATACGGGCGTGCCTGGAAGAGGCATGTATATATTGAATAAACAAAACGATACGCCCAAATCAAGAATGGCCTTTTGTGATTCAATAATGCTGTCAGGCGTATCTTCCTCAAAGCATATTATATATGTCGATGTCACCGTAACTTTAAGATCGCTCAAAAGCTGAAGGGTATCCTCCATCAGTTTTCGATTGGTCTTTCTATTTGTATTGTCAAGGGTAAGATCATTAAGCGATTCAAGGGCAACAAGAAGAAAGGTCAACCCTTTATCCACCAGTTCCACAATGCCCTCTTTGCCTTTTGCCGTCAGGGCCATAAAACTGGTCATCATGCCAAATCGCATACCCCGTTTATATATTTCGTTAATCACCAGTTTCCCATTATGGCTGAAGGGACGAGTGTCCTGATTTGAGATATAAACAGACCCCATACCTTTATCCTGGTAGTGGTCAAAAATGCGGTTAAGTGAGTTCATCGAAATGCAGGGTTCGCCTCCCGGCGTGAAAACAGGATCTGCACAATAAATACACCTGTTGGAACACCCTCTTTGAAAAATAGTATGTCCGATCAACCTTCTTGTGTTCAGCCAGTTTGAGCGGGTCGTAAGATCAGGGTGGCATAGTTCCTTCACAGATAATGATTCCAGACCTACGGCTTCACGTAAAGTACTCTCCGAATATTCCCAAAAAAGACGATCAAATCGTTCTTTCATAAGCGGTTCTTCTGTCATAACAGCATAACTGCCCAACCAACATTCTACTATTCCAAAGTTTTCTTTAACGAACTTTGAGAATTCAAGGGCCCATGGCAGCGTCCACGTATAACTGGAAATTCCCACAACTTTGAATCTTCCTGTGGATAATGTCTCCAGAAGGACTTTGGTTGATGGGTATTGAAGGAACGTCGGGCCCGGTACATTGGCTTTAAGAAATTGCAGGCCGTAGCAGGGTTGATTTGTGGAGATATGATAATTTTTCGGCAGTTCCGTTGTATATTCCGAAAACCCATTTTGAAAACCGTTGGCAGTAAACACCGGAAGGACTGATTCTTTGTTTTCATTTTTATACACATCATTCGGGGCAGTGGTAATCAAAATTTCATCCGGTTTGGGTTGATATCGGGTCGAGGCGGTATGGATGACGTAACCCTTTTGATTTTTCACGCTCCCCTCCTTATCTTAAAAGCTCAATGATATAAATTAATTATGGCTGGCGCTGTGTTTTAACCCCATCCGAAGTTCCTTCACCCGTTTACAAAAAAATGCGCCTTGTATAATGTGAGTAAAAAATTTTCCTTCCGGCGTCACTATAACTGAATCATCATGTTTTTCAATCCATCCCTTATCCCTTAAAACCTCTATTGCAGGAAGGATATAGCTATCTAAATCAGCATCGGGAAAATTCATTTTTAAATCATTGAGATCGATATGAAATGTCTGTAATGATCCGGAAATATAATTAAGAAGTAAATCCTCCCCTGAATAAACAAAATACTTTTCAACGGGAAAGATATTTCTGTTTTCAGTATCCAGGTAGTTTTTCATTCCATTTTTTCGGTTCGAGTAATTTTTGAAAGTTATTCCTTTGTTTTGCTTGTGAAAAAGAAGTTTGCTCGCTGCGGCGAACCCCAAGCCTATTCTGTATGAGATATGATCCGTTCGCATCGCCTCTTCGTGTCTCAGACGATGAGGCCGGCTGCCATCTCCTGGAATTTGCTCATAATCATTTAATGTGATGGAAGTATAGCCTAATGAAGATAGAAGCCTGCTGCTCTGGAGATACATTTCCTTGACAGTATTCATGTCCGGAAGACGATGATAATATTCTGTCCTGAAATAGCATGAACGATTGATATTTAATGGATAGGCCGTGATTCTGTTAACTCCTAAGGCATTCAACTCAAGAAGTTCGGATAAAAACCTATCCACTGTCTGGTCCGGCCAGCCATAAATAAGATCAACACTGACAGACAGCCCTTTTTCAAGGGCAAAAGATATCATTTTTTTTGTGTATGCTTTTGAAATGAACCGACCGCTTAAAGGCAGCAGGTCTTCGTTAAACTGCTGTACTCCAAAACTAATGCGGGTTCCTCCCAATTTTCGGAAATGGCTTATTTTTTTATAAGAATAAAGTTCCGGCGTTCCTTCCGTCGATATTTCAGTATCATGGTTGATTTCGTAATAATGTTGAACAGCCTCCATTAAAGCGGTATACAAGTCTGTAGACATAATATTGGGAGTCCCGCCTCCCAGAAAAACAGACTTGACCGGGTTTGATGATACACTCCGGCCAAAATATCTGGCATACTTTGGTAGCTCATTTTCAGTTAGTACTTTGAAATATTGCTTAAGTATTTTTCTGGAAAATGGAACTGTGGGGAGTAAACAAAAGCCGCATTTTTCAGGTTTGTTTTTATCAATACCTTTATAAGAGCAAAAAGGTATTGAAACATACATGTGAAGTTCACGACTCTCTTTTACACTCTCAGATAACCATTTCGCAATATCTACCTAGCCGTGCCTTAAGCCCCGTTCCGGTGGAAAATTTTGAAGAACTCTGTGCGTAAGGTGTTGATCAAGCTTAATATTAATATAGTCAAAAACAGTTTTTTTTAAATTTTCAATCAGATCAAGCTTGGTATTCATAATATTTCCATAAAGAATGTAATGGCCACTAGGCTGTCGCCGGTACTGGCAAAAAACATGATACTGCGTTTGAAAAAATAATTATTTTATATTTTATTATCTCCAGTGGTGCTGAATCTTCTCGCCATCCAAGATTTAATGTTTCGCTCATGGTAGATTCTTCTTTGGCTGATGTTGACAGAAAGCCGATAGTTAATTTGCTTGCAGTGAATGTGAAAACGATTACAGTGCTGATCAATTGAGAATATCCTTATTTTAAGCTTTTTTATAAAACTTAAAACTCAATATTCGTATCAAGTCACCTGTCCCTGATTATAATAAACCGTTGCTACAACTAAAAACAACGCCTCGAAATCATAAAAAATATCAAACATTAAATCAGGGTCGAAAAATCACACCAGGATATAGAGAATGGTACCAGTTGAAATAAAAAAGAATTTCTTGAATATCATGAAAACTTTTTCTTTGTCAAAAAAAATATGAAAAACTGGGTATCCGATTAGCTTAAGTGGATACCATATCTTTTATGCTGACTAACAAACCCTCTGATTTTATAACATATATGTTTTGTGTTGTTGGCTGGTTACCGGAACCTTTCCGGGTAAAAAGTCCAGGAGAAATCCCGGGTAAATGAGACCCAATTATTGATCTGGTAACAGCAGGGATCGGTTTGTCCATATTCCTTTTTTAGCCAGTCCCTGATCGAAAGGGCTTTTCAGATCCATCGCTGAATGCCAGACCAAGTGCTGCCTGTTTCGTTGGCAATTTGAGCAATGCAGCATCCTTGCTCATACATCAGCATACACAACGAGGCACGGGTAATGGGTAGAAACGCATGGGGCAGGATCGAAAAGGTTTTTCTGGTACATTGGTCATTATCACACTGGTATCTTTGGATAGTTATCAATTCTTCATTAAACAGATATCTGCTGTAATACCCCCATTTTATATAGCAGTGACGGTTGCCACAGTGTGAACAGGATGATGGCAGAGCTGTTTTTTCTTGTGATTTTTGACAAAAAGGATATTAATGAGTTATAGTTCGGAGGCATGTGCTGTTTCTCCTTTATTAAAATTAGCCAATGGGGCTTATGGCACATGTCCCCCCCTCTTATCCCCCCCAAAGGGGGAAGCTGATAATCCGCTTTATCAGAGGCCCGGTGGGGTGTTGCCGTTAACACTTCCCGTCTCTTCACAAACCGATTTTTTCCCATCCCAATCCACCATCAAAAAATCAAGAACCCTGTTTCGTTTTATGAGTCAAGCAGATAGAGTATTGGTACGAACAAAGCACGTACGAAGAAGAAAAAGCTCAAACCGATATACAGCACTGGCAGGGTTGCCGTTATATCTTGACCGGGTGAAACTCATCGGACTATCCAAATTCATTCAAAATCATTTAACCTACGATTGCAAAAGTGCATTCTGGCAACGCATGCAGCAGTTGCTCTGAAACGGATCCAAAAATCCTTCGCCGAACATGGGTAAGTCCACCGCGCCTGCCAATAATCAAACTGCCGTATTCTCCATTCTGTGTTTCGTTAATCAAGATTTCTGCAACAGTTGCGTCATCGTCAGGTTGAATAATTCTTAATTTCGTCGCCGGGTCCGTTTCAAAGTTGTCAAGAATTTTGGACCAGTTGTTCATTGCCTGGTCCGGGGATTTGGAAACATGAACATACCGAAACTCCACATCAGACCGTCCGTGAAAAGTATGCAGGGCCACTCGTATCTGCATTAATGTAAAATCAGACAGGTCACAGGGAATCAGTACTTTCTTCAGGTTCGGGTGCACACCGCTCCTGACCACCACCACATCCGCAGGCGCTTTCAATAAAAGCTCTTCTTTCCATGAGGCGGTCTCATTGTAGAAAATGACCACAAAACCAAAACGGTCCTTCAAATGCTCCATAACCAAACCAAGAAGGTCTTGAGATTCCCTCACAATCAAATTTTCAAGCTTAGACCGCTTTAAATTTTCCCGAAAATACTGATTGCACCATTCAATATATTTTTCAGCCTCTTTATCAAAATCTTTCTCTCCATTAACATTGATGAATAATTGCCGATCAAAAATATTCGTATGAATAGGGACTCGCTGACGAATATGTGTGCGGGCAATTGTAAAATCTGCAATGGAAGTTAATACAATAAGCGTCCGATATCCGTGCCGGGAAGTAAAATGCGTTTCCAGCTTGATGCGGTCCTGGACAACTTTTGGCCAGCGGTCACAGATAACGCTTTCTCCAAGGGCCACATTCTGAAAACAGGTGTTACAATTTTTACAGGCAATAATTTTACCCTTTTCCTGGGCCTTTGTTATCCACTCAGGATCGGCCAACAAAGGTCTTCCCAGGCCGATAAGATCCGCCTCTTGGTTTTGAAGCGTTTTTTCCGCCAGCTTCGGCGCCACCATCCGACCGGAAATGATGACAGGAATGGTTACATGTTTCTTGAGCTGTTTAGTTAATTTTGAAAGGTAACCAGGCTTGGCCAACTGCTTGACTACATTCGGAATAAACATGGTTTGATAGGCGCCAACGGTTGCAGACAGATAAGCAGCGCCGTAATGTTCCAGCCTCTTCGCAAATTCTATGGCTTGGTCTGTTGATATGCCGTCTTCTGTTTTCTCATCCAGAATCAACCGAAATCCCACAGGGACATTTTCGGGAATCCTGGCCCTCATTTCTTCCAGGATGTTTAAGGGATAACGCATACGGGCATCGGGTGACCCGCCCCACGGCGCGGCCCTTCTGTTGGTTCTGGGGGATAAAAATTGTGCGATCAGATAACCCGTGGCACCATGCAGCTCAATCATGTCAAAACCGGCCGCTACAGCCCGGCAAGCTGCCTCTCCGAACATGGTGATCGTCTGCTGAATATCAGCATCTGTCATTTCCTGCATCCAGCCGGCGGCCATTTTGGCCGCATGCGCGGTCAGTCCAAACCGTTTAACAAAGGGAAAGTTCCCCATTAAATTTTTCAGCGTCGATATACTGTCCGCTATCTCAGCCGCCTCAAATGCAGACGGCAGCATAGGATTATCCGTAACAGCGTAACGCCCCGCGTGATTTAACTGCACGCACGCCACTGCGCCATTATTTTTGATAATCCTTGCCAGACGCCGCAACTCATCGATTTGTTCATCGCGGTCCAGCAACAGGCTTCTATCCGAAGTGCGGCCATTTTCCGATACAGCCACATTCGGCAGTACAACCACAGCGGCACCAGATTTGGCCAGACGCCGATAGTGCTGCATCATCAGAGGCGAAACCCTTCCATCCGGCAGGGCGTATCCGGTGAAAACAGGTAAGGCGACGACTCTGTTTTTAAGCTTCAGACCCCCAATTGTTGCCGGACTGAACAACATATCCATCAGCTAAACTTGTGCCCAGTGCCTGTATAAAACGCTCACAGCCTCCCTGCCGATCTCCTCAAATCCGGGTAAAAGAGGCCTGTTTTTATCATGTATTGTTTTTTTCTTTTCCATCCTGACCACCTTTCTTAGTGTCAGTTTTGACCGTCTTTTTAGACCGTTATTGTCAGAGATTACACTGACCTTAGACATTATTTTTACCATTCATTGTCAATATACTACAGCAGATTTGCAAACAACTAGTGCCATTCTACTCTGCCCCCAATTATTAAAGTCTTACAAAAGGCGCATCTGTGTGGACAGTACATCGTTATGCCGCACAACCCCTACCAGTTTTTTGGGATTATCTTTGGCAACGACAAAAAGGTAAGCATCATCAGGATGGTCTTTAAGAGCGGCCATGGCACTTTCCAGCGTATCGTCCGGTGTCAGCTTTAAAAATGTTTGCGTGGCAATCTCATCGGCAAGGACCAGATTTCTGAGACCGGGATCGTAGAGGGTATTGGCGATGTCGGCATATTTTATCACTCCCACCAGTTCGTCCCGGGCATTGACCACCGGCAGGCGATCGTAACGGGAGTGGCCCAGCGCCTTCAGCACTTCGTTGAACGGCGTCGTGTTGGGCAGGACCTCCACATTGCGCCGCATGATGTGACCGATCTGAATATCCGAGGGATTACCCGCATGGGCGTTGTTGGCCATGCCGAAAGCGTTTTTGACATGCACTATCACCTGCTGCAGTCCCTCGCTGTATCTCACCGGACTTCGTTGGGCGATGAGGTTGAACACCGGCACCTCTCCGGCGTTCACCAGGGCGAAACGGGTGAGCAGGGGACCCACGACCTCAAAGACCACCACTGAGGCCAGAACCACCGTCTGCAAAGCCCCTCCCGGCCCCGGCCACTCCCTGGCCAGGACATTGGCCAGTCCGATGGCCAAACCGGCCTGGGCAAGCATTGCCGGCCCAAGCCAGCTTCGGATGGTCTGGGACGCATTGGCCGCCTGGGCCCCCAACCGGCATCCCACGTATTTGCCGATGGTCCGCATGACCACGTAAACAACGCCAATGATGCCCATATGACCGAGGGATTGGAGATGAAGCTCTGCCCCGGCCATGATAAAGAAAAGCACGTAGAGTGGGTAATCAATGTCGGCAAGGTCGTTGACAATGCGCTTTTTGTTGGGCGAGGCATTGGTGGCAACCACACCGGCGGCCAGGACCGCCAGCATGGAGAAAAGGTCGAGGAATACTGCCGCTCCGGTGATGACAGCCACCAGAGCGAGCACAAGTATCTGGCGCTCCACCGGTCGGGTGAGGCGCTGATCCATTACGGCGATGATCATGCCTGCCAGAGCACCCAGAACGAGCGGCTCAAATACCTGAACCACACTCTGCACAAATGAGGCATCGGCAGAGAGACCGCTGTTTCTGATGATGATAAAAGCGACGATGGCGATCAGGTTGTTGATAACGATGAGCGGCAGAATGATGTCAGTGAGCCGGCCTTCGGATTGGTACTCCCGTATCACCATCTGAGTGGCCGCCGGAGCAGTGGTGATGGAGATCACCGCAAGGAATGCCGCCTCCAGCGGCGTTGCCCCCAGCAAGACGGTTCCGCACCCCACAAGCGTTGCCGTCAGGCCAATCTCAAAGGCACTGATGCGAAAGAGCTTGGGTCCGATTTTGCGAATGGCTTTGAGGCTGAAATTGCCGCCAATGGTAAAGACAATCAGTCCGAGGATGATGTCGTGCAACGGGGCCAGGGCATGGAGTTGCTCGCGGGTGACAAGGGCGGGAAGCCCGATGATTTCGCTGAAAGAGGGACCGGCGGCAATGCCGGCCACAAGGTAACCGGTCACCCTGGGAATTCCAATGGCGGCGCTCAAACGACCGGCACCGATGGCGAGCAGATAGAGCACGCCGATGGATAAAAGCATGGGCAGCATCAATGCAATGACTCCGATCTTTTGTCCAATACTACCCCAGCGGTTAGGGATAGGAACTTGAGGGATGCGTGCGCTGTGCAGGCCGAACCCGATTCCGATTTTTTGCGACGGGTCATACCCTGTTCAAAGATACGTCCGATGTCATCCAGGGATAGGAACTTGCTTTTTTAAAAAAAAGTATCAAAAATCCCCAAAGTTTAAAATATTATCCCTCCCCTGATACAGGCGCAACATGTTGTGCTTGTATCAGGGGAGTACAACTCAAGTCAAGACAAAACCAAAGGCCAAAAGCACTTTCCCTAGAACGGAATCCACCCGGCACCGGTCAGGGCATGCCCGGTTAGAATCACGCCCAGGATCATGATCAGGCAGGCGGAAATCATGGGCAAAACCTTCATCAGGGAGTCGAACCGGACAAACCCCGAGGCAAACCCGGAGGCCGAAACAACGGCGATACCGATGGCGACGAGCACCATGGCAAGGCCCAGGCTGAATACGAGGATGATGATCAGCCCCAAAGCAACTTTCTGCAGAGAAACCGAGACCAGAAGGACAACAATGGCCGACGGACAGGGGACCATGCCCCCGGCGACCCCTAAAGACAACAGGCTTGCCAGGCCGGGCCGGGTCTGGGTTCCGGCATGGGGTTCATGGGAGTGACCATGGTCGTGGTGGGAATGGCTGTGGGCATGGCCGTGGGAATGACCGTGACCGGCGCGGGCCCTGAGTGCCCGCCGGAGCATGAAAATCCCTACACCCAGGATCAGCATCCCGGAGAGAACCGCGGCCCAGGTGGCCAGACGGTCAGCGAGTATCCGATCCGTCAGAATCAGGACGATGACCCCGAGAATCAGCACCGAGGCCACATGGGTAAAGGTCACGACCAGACCGAGAAAAACGGCGTCCCGCTTTCGGCCCCGGCTTCCCACCAGGTAGGCAGCCACCATGGCTTTGCCGTGACCGGGGGACAGGGCATGGCCGGCCCCAAGGAAAAAAGCGCTGCCAAGGGCAAAGGCCAGCATGCCGGGCCCCAAGCTTTCGTGGCTTAAGACATCAATGAGACGGTCGGTTCCCTGGCTGGACAGGTCGGATGCAAGGCTGTATTCCGGCAGCACCAGCCACAGCAGCCAGATAAAAACTATGGTAAGAAAACATTGGAAAGAAGAGGGGGCCAGGGTCCGGATATCCGGATGGGCCTTAAGATACCGCTTGATTATGGGAAGGGTCTTGGTTTCATGGGCTTCCCGGGGGCAGATCTCTTTATCCGTCATGGAGATCCAAAAGATAAAAAATTGTTTTCTTTAAAAATAAAGTATCGAAAATCCCCAAAGTTTAAAATATTATCCCTCCCTGACATAAGCGCAACATGTTGTGCTTGTATCAGGGGAGGGCAACTCAAGTCAAGACAAAAACCAGGGTCAAAAAATAGCCGGGATATCTGTAAAACACAGTCATGGTGTATGTCCGCCGGAAACCGTACCGGGATGCATATCTATCATCCAACACCCTTTCCAGTTCTTCAAAATGATTTTCAGCACATTTGTAATATGCCCTTGCCTTAGGATTGCTTGGCTGGTAAACATCAAGATTATAAGTTTCTGGCTTGGCCATGAAGAAATCGATAATTTTGAATTAATATTTTTTTTGGTTTCTTTAAGCCGGAGATCTTAAAAACATTCATGACCGGGCACACGGCTGTATTGACCTTACCGGCTGACACCTATATATTAATCCGCTATGACTTTTAAAACAAAAAGATACGATATCATTGTGATCGGTGCCGGGCACGCCGGGTGTGAGGCGGCACTGGCGTCCGCCCGCATGGGCTGCTCCACCCTGCTTTTGACCATTGACATGGACAAGATTGCCACCATGCCGTGCAGTCCGTCCATCGGCGGAATGGCAAAAGGCCAATTGGTAAAAGAGATTGATGCACTGGGCGGGCAGATGGCAAAAATCACAGACTCTTCCGCCATACAATACCGGACGCTGAACACACGAAAAGGGCCGGCAGTCCATTCGACACGAACACAAAATGATAAGTTTTTATATTCCAAAAATATGAAAACCGCTCTTGAAACGGCTGATAATCTGAATTTGAAGCAGGCCATGGTTCAAGATCTGATGATTGAAGACAACCGGGTCACAGGCATCATCGATCAGACCGGATTTGAATACAAGGCAAAGGCAGTGGTCATCGCCACCGGGACGTTTTTAAGAGGAACCGTCCATATCGGGTCTTCAAAAACAGAGGCGGGCCGGGCCGGTGAATTTGCATCGGTGAAACTGGCCCGGCATCTGTCGGAACTGGGTTTTACGCTTGGCCGAATGAAAACCGGCACCCCGCCCCGGCTCCATGCCGACTCCATTGATCTTACACAGTTCAGGGTCCACGATTCCGACAAAGACCCCAAACCGTTCTCCTATTCCACGTCCGGTATAATCAATCCCATGCTGCCCAGTTATATGGGGGATACCAATTTAAATACCCATGGGATTGTCCGGGACAATTTAAGGTTTTCAGCCCTTTACGGGGGACATATCAAAGGCCGGTCCGCCCGCTATTGCCCGTCCTTTGAAGATAAGATCGTCAAATTCCCGGACCGGGAGAGCCATCATGTGATTCTGGAGTACGAAGGCATGGAGAGCAAGGAGATCTATGCGTCCGGACTGGGCAACAGCCTGCCGCTTGAGATCCAGTATAAAGTGGTCCGGTCGGTAAAAGGTCTGGAAGAGGCTGAAATCATGCGGCCGGCCTACGCCATTGAATACGACTATATCAACCCGCTGCAGCTGAACCCGACCCTTGAGACCAAACGGGTTGCCAACCTCTTCATGGCCGGCCAGATCAACGGGACATCCGGATATGAAGAAGCCGGTGCCCAGGGCATATGGGCCGGTATAAACGCGGCATGCAGGATCCTGAACAGAGAGCCGTTTATCCTGGACCGTTCCCAGGCCTACATGGGTGTCATGATAGACGATCTGGTCACCCGGGGCACCAATGAACCCTACCGCATGTTTACCTCCAGGGCGGAATACCGGCTGCTGCTCAGGGAAGACAACGCGGATTTAAGACTGACGGAAATGGCTTACGACCTGGGCCTGGTGGACCGTACGGCACTGGCCTTTTCAAAAGAGATACAAGAGCAGACCCAAAATGAGATGGCACGGGTCCAATCCACCGTGATCAAACCCACGCCTGAGGTCAATGCGTTTTTATCATCCAAAGGGACCAATCCGATTTCAAACGGCGTCAAATTGGATCAACTGCTGAAACGGGCCCAGCTCGATTATGACGCGCTGCTTGAGATCAGCCCGCCGGATCAACCCATCCACGAGAGGGCCCGGCAGCAGGTGGAAATCGAAATCAAATATGAGGGGTATATCAAACGCCAGATCAATGAAATCAAAAAATACCAGGATCTGGAAAAGGTGAATATCCCGGAATCATTTGATTATATAAAGGTACATGGTTTATCCAACGAACTGCGTGAAAAATTAAATCAGATCCTTCCCAAATCCCTGGGTCAGGCATCGAGAATCGACGGGATGACCCCGGCCGCGCTCTCGGTTTTAATGGTTGCCATCCGCGCATTTCAAAGCCGGAAGCCCCCCTTGACGAACAAAGAATAACCCTTACTATTGAAATCACAACCAATTAAAATAATTGAATATAATATATTGATACAATGATGTGGAGAGCATAAATGGCTGATGACTATTACAGCATTCTGGGTGTGGCAAAAACGGCGGACGCCGGAGAAATAAAAAAGGCCTATCGAAAACTGGCTTTAAAATATCATCCGGATAAAACCAAAGGAGATAAAGCCCTTGAGGACAAATTCAAAAAAATCAGTGAAGCCTATGCCGTATTGAGTGACCCTAAGAAAAAACAGCAGTATGACACCTATGGCTCAGCAGATTTTCAGAACCGGTTTTCCCAGGAAGATATTTTCAGAAATTTTAACATGGGCGATATCCTTAAAGAGTTTGGGTTTGGCGGAGGCCGGGGCGGATTTTCCGCAAGTTTCGGCAGCGGTGGCCAGCGGATGAGCGGCAGCAACCCGTTCTTTCAGAATATGGGCGGCGGACAGCGCAGGCAAGCCCCTCCAAAGGGAAAAGACTTTGAATATGAACTGCCCCTGACCCTTGACGAAATCATTCACGGAACAACAAAAACCATTTCGATCAACCAGGGAGGGCAGGCAAAAGCCATTGACGTAAAGATTCCAAAAGGGCTGGTGGACGGCAAAAAGATACGGCTGGCCGGCAAAGGAGAATTAAGCCCGCACGGAGGACCTGCCGGAAACCTCTATATTAAAGCCAGGCCGATTGCAGGTCCGGATTACACCATTGAAGGCAATGATATCCTGCTGAACAAAACCGTCAAACTGACCCAGGCTCTTTTGGGGGATACCATAGAAATCAACACCCCCCACGGCACGGTTTTCAACATCAAACTGCCTGCCGGGACCAATTCCAAAGCCAAAATGCGGATACCCCAGAAAGGAATTCCCCATATGAAGGGAAAGGGTTGCGGAGATCTCTTTGTTGTGGTTAATATAAGCATGCCGAAAAACCTGACATCCAAACAGAAAGAACTCATCCAAAAACTACAGAAAACAGGATTATAAAATCGATCAATGCCTGAATTTATTCCCATGATCTCTGAAAAAGAGATCCAAGAACAAGTCAAACGTGTCGGACAGGAAATCTCAACTGATTATAAAGACAAGGATCTGGTCATCATGGGCATATTAAAAGGCTCTTTTATCTTTTTGGCCGACCTGATCCGTGAAATATCCATTGATCATGAAATCGACATGATGGGTGCCTCGTCCTATAAAGGGGGTACCAGCTCTTCCGGCCAGATTGTTTTTACCAAACAGCCGGACCTTGAACTGAAGGGAAGAGATGTTTTGCTGGTGGAAGATATCGTCGATACCGGAAGGACCCTGAGAAAAATTATAGAATTCACCGAATTGCTCAATGCCCGGTCTGTAAAAATTTGCACTTTAATTGACAAATACGAACGACGTGAGGTAAAAATTGATGTTGATTATGCATGTTTTTCGCTAGAAAAAGGGTTTATTGTCGGATATGGGCTGGACTATGAAGAAAAATACAGAAATCTGCCTGCCATATATGATCTGAAACTTTAGGGTAAGGGGAATGCAATGATTATTACTTGCGAAAAGTGTTCTACAAGCTTCAACCTTGATGACGCAATGGTAAAAGCGGATGGATCCAAAGTCCGTTGCAGCGTATGCCGCCATATATTTTTAGCCTATCCCCCCCCGGCAGAAGAGGATACCGATCTGCACGGCACGGCACCTGAACCGGGCAAAGACGTTTCCCCGGTACCGGAAGCGTATCCGGACGAACCGGAGTTTTCCCCGGACGACGCCCTTGATCCGGATGACGATTTTTCCATTACCGATGATGATCTGAGCATTGAAAGCAACGATCTGGGTGTTGAAAGCAGTGAACTTGAGCTCGAAGACTCTGGTTTTGAAATCGAAGATTCGGAAATCACAATCGATTCCACAGAACTTGGAATGGAAGATGCCGAACCTGAAATGGAGATTGAACCCGCTCTCTCCGGGCTGGAAATAGAGCAGTCGGATTTTTCCCCGGAAGCGGACGAGCCCCTTCAGGAACTGGAATTGGAAGACGTCTCACCCATGGATGATGATCCGGACTTTGAACTGGACGATGATTTCTCATTCGAGGAGGATGACTTTCAGGCAGGGCCCGTTGCAGAAGATGATGATCCGGATTTTGAGATCGAGCCGGACCATGAAATCTCCGGCCTGGAGATGGAAGAGGGTTCGAAGGAAACCGATGGACCGGATTTTGAAGCAGATGATTCATCCTTTGAGCTGGATGAACCCGAGCTGGAGCTGGAACTGGAAGACGATGAACCGATAAAAGATCTGGAAATTGATGACCAGATGGCGTTTGATGCTGACCCTGAAGCAATATCCACAGAACCGGAGGATGAGTTTGAGTTTGACGGCCTTGAATTTGAACCCCTTGACGATTCCGTTGAGCCGGCCGAATCAGTTGAATCCGGTGAATCATCCGATCCGGAAGAATTTCAAACTGAGTTTGATTTTGATGACGGCGAGTCCGGCCTGGCACTGGAAACGGAAAACGAAACAGATCCTGCCGGCCCGGATGTGGAGTCCGGCCTTGAACCGGACATGGAAGAAGAAGACTTTGAACTGGAGTTTGATATCACCGAAGATGACGGCATGGATTCTGAAGGTGAACCGGCAGAAGAGATGGAACTGGAACTGGATTCGTCCGGTTCAGACGAGACTGCCGAACCGCCCGTGATCAAAGCCGAGGATGATTTTTCAGAGTATGACGACGTCTTGGAACAAGAAACCGAACCAGATGAAACGGTTTTGGAAAAAGAGACCGTTGACGTGCTGGAAAGTGATGAGAAAACCGAAACCCTCGGTGCAGGGAAAGCAGAGGAAAACGAACCGCTGTCCCGGTCCCGGAGAAGAAAAAAGAAAAAATCTCTGATCGGAACCCCGACCCTGATCCTGCTCTTGCTCTTTTTCCTGGTTGCCGGTGCCTATGTGGCCAGCATCATGACCGGAATAAAACTCCCCTACCTGTCGGATGTCCGGATCCCGTTCATTGAGAATTTGCTGAAAAAACCACCTGTAAAAGCCGTTGATGTCAACCCGGTCATCAATCCGGAAAGTACGGAAGGCCGGTTTGTAAACAACTCAAATGCCGGTAATCTCTTTGTTATCACTGGCAAAGTGGAAAACCCCTCCAATGTGGCTTACAAACATATCCAGATCATCGGTTCTCTTTTTATCGGGGGTGATGTTGAAGTCAAGACCCAAAAAGCGTATTCCGGCAATATTATTACCGAAGAGATGCTGGAAAAAGGACATATTGCCGACATGAACAAATTGATGGGCAACAAGGCCGGCAATCACGACACCAACCTGAAAATCAGACCCGGCGGAACCATCCCGTTTATGCTGGTATTTTCCGATTTACCGGATAAATTAGAGAATTTTAGAGTAAGAATACACAGCTTTGAAAAAGTTCCATCCCCATAATTATTTATCATTGACTTTCTATCTTTTTGTGTGATATTTTTTTCGGGTTTTTTGGCGACGTAGCTCAGTTGGTTAGAGCATGCGGCTCATATCCGCAGAGTCCGGGGTTCAAATCCCTGCGTCGCTACCAGATATGACAATGCCCCTCTGTTTAAGAGGGGTTTTGTGTTTTTGGGTCTCCAACAAGGATTTTGGCACAAATTCTTGGCACAAAATGGAGACCTCATGGACTATATACTCCAAAGACCATCCGGTTATTATTTCCGGTTGATGGTCCCTTCCGACCTCAAAGAATCGTTCGGTATCAGTGAAATCAGACGCAGCCTTAAAACCGGATCAGTATCCCTTGCAAAAGAACGGGCAAACCTGTTATCTGGCAGGATTAAAAAACTATTCAGGACCTTGAGGAATAATAGACAAATGAAACTCGAAAAGCATCAGATAGACGACCTTATCAAATCGTATATGAAAGAGACGCTGGAGTTTGAAGAGGACGAAAGACTCATGGCGGGGCCTGTTGTATCCAAAGAGCATCACGATTACATAATGAAAAGTTTTGAAGACGCTTTAATTGAATATAAAGACTGTCTCCGGGTAAATAGTTTTAACACGGTTGAGCCGATTGTTGAAAGTCAGATCCTCATTCCAAACGGCATTCAAGCCGACAAGGATTCTTTCGAATACAAAAAGCTTTGCAGAGAATTTACCAAGGCTCAAATCTCATTTATTCATACACAAATGAAGAGAGAAACAGGCGAATATCCATTAGTGGATTTTGAAACTATCCCCGAACCGCCGCCAGCAGATAAAAGGCCAGCAGGCCCGACAATAGGCCATCTAAAAGACAAATGGTTTAAAGAGAACACAAAAGCAAATCTTTGGAAACCCCGAACCCACAAACAATATGCCGGTCATTTTTCTGTCATGCTTCAGATCCTTGATGAGAAAACCCCGATTGAATCCGTGGACCACAGCACAGTCAGACATATCAAGGATTGTCTTTTAAAGTTGCCTCCGGGGATGAACAAAAAGAAAATATTCAAAGACAAGTCAGTCCAGGAAATTATCGAGATAACCGAAAAAGAAGGCTTAGAGACGCTTAACGTCAATACTATAAACGGCTATATCATCACTTTGGGGGCCTTCTTTAAGTGGTGCGTCGGCAATGGATATATGACCGCCAATTATGCGGATGGTGCGAAAATAAAAGTTAATAGGAAAACGAGACCGGATGAAATCAGGAAGGCATTCACACTGGAAAACCTTGAACAGTTATTTAATGCACCTGGGTACACCGAAGATAAATTTGTGGATTCATATCAGTTCTGGTTGCCTGTTTTAGGGCTCTATACCGGGGCCAGGATTAACGAATTGTGTCAACTGAGACTTGACGATATCCAAGAGATAAATGACATCCCGTGCCTTGTTTTCCAGGAAGACTCCCAGGATAAAGAACTTAGTATCAAAAATACGGCTTCCATGCGAACGGTCCCTATTCACCCCTTTGTAGCTGACGGGCTTAATTTTATGGGCTATGTACAGACAATGAAAGACAGAGGAGAAGTCAGACTCTTTCCTGAACTGCCGTACCAGAATTTCAATTACGGCCACAAGGCAACCAAATGGTTTGGACAATTCAGGAAGAAACAGGGGATTGATTCAAAACAACTGGTCTTTCATTCATTCCGACACACTCTGTCCGACAACCTGAAGCAGCAATTGATTACCGAAACTCTGATCGACGAATTAACCGGACATGCGATCCAAGGCGAAACAATGGGCCGATACGGAAAACGATATTCGGTTGAAGTTTTGTATAGCGAGGCGGTTTTGAAACTGGACTATAAAGTGGATCTTGAGCATCTGAAGGGTTCAAAATGGACCACACCGGGTACGGGGGAAACCTTGTCAGTAAAGGATTAGGCGCTTATCGGTCACAAAAATTTGTGCCAAAATTCAAAATGACACAGCGCTATGCCCATTTGATTAATGGTGCGTTACGAAAGGCCGTTAATGTGGTTGATGAGGTGTTTTGATGTCTCTCGTTTGAGTGTTAGATTAAATCTAATTGATACTGAATACACAACAAATAGCAAGAGTCTTTTAGGCTTAAAACATCGGTAAAAAGAATTAGCCATTTGATTTTTGAGGTAACATCAAGTTCTCCAAATGTTTTCGAAGACGTTCTTCAACCAGCCTTTTACCGCCGATGGAATTGTCATAAAAAATGGTTCTCATACCAGACACATCAAAAGGGAGTTTTTCTCGTTTTCTGTCGCTTAAAAGAATCGTTGCTTTATTTGTTCCATGAGCGAAACCAACTTCGTAAAAGACATTAGGATTATCGGGTGTTATATCCGCGATAATGAGTGATGATTTTTGAATGGAGTTTATTATGTCTGAGAGGATCGGCCCTGAATTGTAAATATCATCGGCTCTGACACACAAAAGATTGAATTCTTCACATACCGGTTTTATGACTTCATCGTAAAGTTCATCGAACTCTTGTGTGAACTGCATCACTACAAAAGCAATAGACTTTTCCGTTATAACCTTGGTATTCTTTACTCGTATTTCTTTCTGACCATGTAGCCATAAACCAACCTGAGAGCTTACAACAGAGGCGTATGTGGCACACACTCTGACACCGTTAACAATCAGTTCAATGATTGATCCTTTCACTAAAATTTTAATATTGATCCACTCATCAAGCGGTAAAGAGCCCATATCTCCAACGCTGGCTAATGGTTTTTGTTGGTTGTTGTCCAATTGAGTTATACCATATGCATGCCAGTTTGAATTTATGCCGATGTATATCGTATTTTGTGAAGAACCCCCTAAAACCACTTTACATATTGATGTGTCTTCTTTCACCTTGACTTCAAATGAAATTTCTCCTTCAGTAAATGACTGATCTGACTGTAGATGGACTAACTGTGTCTCTCCGGCTTTTGCGGGCAGGCCTCCAGGTATCAATTTTTTATTTTTATCAGGATCATAAATTATTTCATTATTTAAAAAGCCAGCTATTCCGGAGATTGGAATCCAATTTATTGCCATATTGTAAGCTCCTTTGTAAAATCAAAAAGATTATCAAAATATTCTATATCATATGCAATTAAGGATTGCAGCGTAAAGATTGACAATCATTTTCTATTGAATTTCAGTATATTTTCGTTAACCAAAAAATTCGAATATCGTTTTAATATATTTTTTGGAAAACTGAAGTCTAAAATATCTTTTGTCCGCCACTCCTGCTGCCCCGGAAATATACACTTTACGTCTTTTATTCAAAACCTTTTAAAGACAGATAAATAGACACAAGGACACAAAAGAAATCAGCCAGAAAATACAACCGGTTTCTTTTGACACCCTATCGATCTACTCATCTGTCAATCGGTTAAAAATCTCCAGTCTCAGCCCACAGGAGACCCTCTGCTTTATCGGCTAAGTACGTCTCCAAATGAACCTTTAGTTCCTCGCCGGGATACTCTTTTTCAAGACGTTTCCATTCATCGGCAGGGATGTCTATGGTCAACTGCTTAGATCCTCTGTTAGAGGGAGCAATCAGTCTGCCGATGATTTCACCGTAAGATTCCCTGGTTTTCAGCCTGATATCTTTCAGGGTCTGGTGATCCTCTTCTGAGACAAAGACGTCCATTCTCTTTTTACCGGCTTTTGCCTGGGATTGCCTCCACGTTTTCATGCGTTTCTTATCGTTTGATTTCATAAATCTCCTTTGTGTAACCGGATACAATGAAAGGTGTAACCGGGTACAAATAGACCTGTAACCGGATACAACGGATTAATTGATTACAGCGAGAGAAACCGGATCATTCAGTCTTTTCTCTCCTGTGATTTCTTTATACTTGTTATACCCGGATTCCATACTTGTTACAGATGCCGGTATACTTGTTATGTGATTGTGATTTGTGGGAATACCTAATAAATAAAGAGTATTCAGGATATATATATAGAATCTGTTCCTTATATACCTGTAATCCATAGAGGGGATATCTATAATACTATATGAACACCATTCTCCTCTCAATAGTCAGTGTGTGTCAGAATGGCCCTTATATTACAGAGGTTTATACGTGAATGCCTCTGAAGACTTTTTTCATGATCCTCTAAACAATAAAGCTGTCATGAAGGGATCTGTAACCGGGTACAATGAAAGGTGTAACCGGATACGACCGATTACTCGGGCAAAACTTGAGAACAAAAAGGGGAGACCTCCTATCAGAAGGGCATTCAGCGGCCTTTCTGTTCCTTAATAACCAGAAAATCAAAATATCCAGCAATTCATTTGCTCCCAAAGAAGGAGTAAGCTCGCTTACGACTGATGAAGGGATATCATACCAATGTACATTAAATTGGCTATAAAGAGGGATGGTCTTATCAAAAGGGCTTTTTCTGAGGTTATTATGATACTTATGATCCATAAGATTCTTTTTACCCGGAGCATTAGCGGAGGCTCCATCTAAATGATTTTATGGACCATAAGCACCCTTAATCAATCCCTGCCTTCCGGTCAAAGGCTTCGCCGTTTCCCTCCAGTTGGGTTCACTGGCGTGAATGAGATTTATTGAATTAACTGACCATTAGGCACCTTATGTGACCCCGATTACAATAATGAACCTAATGATTCGTTAGACCCCATATGTCCTCATTCTTAATCATCCTACTGATCCATATTATCAACTTTAGTTTTAGTTAGTTCCCCTTTAAGAAAATGATTCGTATCGCCTTTATTGACGGGGCTTTCGGGGGACACTTGGTCCGCACCCCGGACCAGATTTAAAATTACCGGATTTCGGGGTACTCAAAGAACGTCATAAAAATCTTTCGCATACGGCTGGACGGAATGAACAAATCAATGGAACCGCCGTCCCGGATTGCAGACCGCCAGATCCATTGGATCATTTCAGCCAGAGCGTACCGGTCCTTATCCAGGGGCTTGCCGATATGCTCAAAGAATTTACATTCCGGCACTCTTGGATACCTGTTGACACAGTAGGCCATGGATGTCTTATCCCTGAACTCGTTGGATGCCCTGATATTATGGGTGATATGACTGTTCACAAAGCTTTTCGGTCTGACCTTTGCTCTGAAATCGTTGAACACGCACCACCCGGATTTATCCCCATTGACTTTACAGACGGTCCTGTGAAAGTTGCGAATGTCATCCCCAAGTTTTCTAAGGGTGCCGCTCCGGGCCTTTCTGAACCACGTCATGGACAATGCATTGGCCTTGCTGCCGATTCGGTTCAACCGGCCTCTGTAGACGTTCACCCGCTCTCTGACCTGCCTTTTGAACTCAGTAAGGGACTCGTCCTCCTCCGCATAAGGGACCAGCCGATAATTCCCCGTGACCGTCAGGTATTCATGAGGCACGCCATACGCATCAAAATACCGTTTCTGCATCTGTCCATCGAATATGAAGGTCATGACATAGCTTTCCTGAAAAGCCTTGAATATGCCCACAGGAAACCGCCACATCAGCATTGAATCCGCCACGTATATCAGCCGGTTCAGCTTGGCATCCCTGATGATGTCGTTCAGTCTACCTGTGTCGTAATCCGGGGCATCTTCGGGGACCGTTACGATCCCTGTATCAAGTATCTTTATGGCCCCTGCTTTCTCCAGTATTTCCACGTCTCCCTTTTTTATGGGGACCTGATGTATGACCTCCATGGCTTCGTCAAGTATCAGCGTGTAATTGCCGTTCCTGATGAGCCGGATGGTCTCCTCGTCGGCCGTGCTGAACAGCTTATGGGTAGAAACAATGTTCTCGCCGTCTCTGAGCAGATCCTTGAGGTGTTCGCTTTTGGTTTTCCTGGACGCTGTCTCCGGCTCCCTGAAAAAACAATGCTCAGCACATTCGGACTTAATGCGTTCCACTTCGTCCAGGTACGGAGTGATAAAGACCCAGTTCCTGTCCACTGCGTTTTCATTCATGAACTTGATGGCCCATGAGGTTTTTCCTTTGCCGCAGTGGGCCTCGACAACTTTCACCGGTGGCATTTCCTGTAATATTATAATGATCCTCCTTATCGTTTGCTTCCCTATCTTCCGACAGTCACGGCAGGAGAGACCCTGCCGATCGTGTCGATCCAAAAGAAAGGAAGTGGTACGAATGATTTCTGTGAATATTAGGTGAGTTACTGTTATTTAAGTGGGATATCAGTTAGAACCACTGAGATACCATAACTTCATGCTATAGTGTGTGTTACCAGATAAGGTATTTAATTTAGACAGTTACAGGTAGGTAATTAATTAAATAGAGGAGATATTTACTATAATTCTAAACATACCCTAAGAATCTATAAGATACCCTAAAAGTCTTCCTGTTTATTCTAATAGTGTCCTGCTATCGCCTGTTTTTCGGAATATCCCGATTGATTTCAACAGGATAGCCATAATAGAAAAAGACACCCGCAGGACTCCCACAGATGCCTTTTTCTGGAGCAGTTTATCCCATGAGTAGGCGTTCAGTTCTGTCGTAGAGCTTTTCGAACTCTGCCCGGATCTGCAACAGTTCCCGCTCGATCTCGGGGGTTAACATGGGGTTGTGCATCTCCGGATCTTCGGTATCGTGCCAGTCCCTCAGAACACACAGGTTTTTCGCCTGATTCTCCACATACCCATGGATTCCCGGCATGATGTTGATAACCCTGTAGTCTGTTATCATCTTTCCGGTCTTTGCGTCTCTTCGGGTGTTGTCTAATGTAATTTCCATTTGCAGTGCCTCCTTTATGCGGTCGTGTAAATTTGAATTAGGGCCTCTTTACGGCCAGCTAAACGGATTAATTCTTCTTCAATGGTCTGAATCATCCCTTCTGATAAACCGCGCTCCTTCATGGTTTTAAGGCGTCTCAGATTCACATTGATTCTCTTCTTGGTTTCGATAATTTCATACTCAAGTCTTTTGGCTGTCATCATGGTTTGGGGCCTCCTTGTATTGAGCCGGGCAGTCTGTTATAAGCAAGACAATAACTTGTTGTGGTAACGTTATCACTAACGATTATCGAACAGTCTCATATACATTTTAACGTGTCAAGAGAATTCGTGACAACTAACGATTTGGAGTGGGGATGAAAACAACTAAAGAAAGAAGAGAAGTAGATCGAAAACGTCAAGAAAAATACCGTAATAAACAGACCAAACTTGGTAAAAAGACAATAACAGCAACCATAAGCAAAGAAGCGTATGAAGCACTGTACGCCATTAAAAATAGAACAGGTGAAAGTAATAGTTCTGTTGTCGAAAGGGCCTTGTTGAGTCTGAACATTCACGAATAGGCTCATCCTTTTTCGTCTGGTTACAGAGGCGTCACGTCTGGAACTGATATATGTCCGTTCCGGACCGCCTCATCCCGTTCAGTCTTGGCCTGTTTTAACTGAGTGCAGGTGAGTAACCGGCTTATACTTTTCTTCCAAAGCGATCCTCTTCCTCTTCTCAGCCGACGCGGTCTTTCTATCAGAGATTTGGGCCTTGGTCCGTTCAGCTTCATCAGCACGTTTAGTCTCTGCTTCAAGTTTATCCGCAAGTTGTCTGAGGAAATCAGGGTTTACATCTGGTGTATGATAGACACCCGTTTTCCGAATGGTCGGTAAGACCTCTTCACAGACCCAATCCTGGAACCTCTCAGCCTCCTCCATGTCCGAGCGCATTATTAAGCGGTACAGATCGGATTCGGGGATTAGTTTGAGAGCAGGCTGAAGGGGTAACGAATCGTTATACCCTTTAAGTTCTTTCCATGGTTTCGAGTACTTACAATGGTCAATCACAGCTTTATTGTGATTCGTATACCCCAAAGTAACCGCAACATCCTTCGCGACAAACCAGGGGTCGGCAGAGCCTCCGGGTTCGGCCCCAACGGTGACTACCCGGATCTCCATGTTCTCCGGTCGGCCAAAGTATGACGGGTCGAATTCGTATGTGAATTTTTGTAGTTTCATTGTTTTATTCCTTTTTTGTGTTATATGTTCTTCTTCGGCTATTGTGCATGTCTGTCTGTTGGAAGGCATGGTATTACTAACCCTTAAGAAAGGAGATTTATTCACGAGTATTGAATAGATTTTGGCGCGTGCTGGAACTTCTAAACAAACTCGCAGGTATCATAAGTTGCATTCTTTGCATCCTTATGTACTTCGGGATTACTGTTCCGTAAGCACGACAGACCGGAGGGTACTCATAAGATAGAAGCACAAATCTTATGTAGTACCCCTCCTTTACTTCTCAAGGAAATAGAGCGCCGCAAAAGTGACTGTTTTGTTCATTGCGGCACGTATCGCACAGACTCCCGGTGAATCGCCGGTTAGCAGTAAAAAAGGACCAAAGGATTACACGTGGATCTGATGGTCCCTTGTATTTATAGGGTCTAATTAATCGACGAGATAATGACAGCTTCTCATCCATATTTCCCCTCAAGCCAAACGAATCCTTTAGGCGTCACTTTGTGCTGCGTATAAGTATAGCCGTCCTTAACATCGGTAACCGTCTTGAAGTAACCGGCCTTGATGTACCTCAAATACGCCTTTAAGCGTTTACCCTGTCTAAACAGGATCTTGTCGTTCACCAGCATCTGGCAAAAGGTCTTGGCACCGATCCCAAGATCCCGACCAACATCTGAAAAAGACTTTAGGCCGTCTGATGACATGTAATTGTCATATACCTGGACCTTTGGGGCATCTTCGGTGACTTTGTGCTCTAATTGTTTAATGGTGTCCTGGTCGGCAAGGACTCTCTGGGCCAGCTTGATTACATCGTCTTTCGAGAAGTCCGACATGGCCTGTTTGGGTACGCCTTCGGTTTCGATGCGTTCCTTCACAACCTCATTGCACCAGATGTGAAACTCAGGACTGAGGTATTTCGCGTAGGCCAGGGCAACCTGGTAGTGTCCCCATGTGCCGCCATAGGCTCCACGGGTGGATTCTAAAATATGGGCCTCACCCACATTTAACTTTTCTTCCAAAGATTCCAGGAAGTTTATTGTCTCTACCTGTCTCAACCATTCCGCAGGTCTCTGAGAGTTCCGACCGTCCGCAGCTTTCCACATGTCGGTCAGGTTGATTTTCTTGTCATCGGTGAAGACCAAATTGGTCTCGTTGTATGTTCCGAGAGTGTTCATTTTGTTGTTTCCTTATTGCTGGTTTAATTTGACAGCTGAAAGTTCAGCCGTGAGGATTCTATTTAAGATTAGATACTTCCTGCCACGTCCGGTTGAATCTTTATATTCACTAAGCTCAAAATTGAGCCGAGTGAACCCCATTACGAGAAGCGTGAAACCTTTTCGGTTCATCTCAGTCATGGGTTGTTTTTTGTTCTGAACGTTTACATAAGAGGATGGTCGAAAGTTCGGCCCTGCCTCAATCCCTTGGTCCTCAAGGGTTTCGACAGTATTTTCAATACGCCTGATTGTATGAGTATGGCATCGAAGGCGTCCACAAAGTCGTTCTTGAACTTCGCCGCGCGTTCTCCATTAAAAGACATAACAAGCAGCATGAAGCCTTTTCGGTTCATTTCGGTCATGGAGCGTTTCTGGTTGTTGCTGTCCAAGTAAGACCCAGGTCGAAAGTTCGACCCGGCTTCTATGTCTTGATCCTCAAGGGTTTTGATGACACTACGGATTGATTCCAGCACATGTTTGTGTGCCTTCCCAAAACTCTCAGCGACCTTCAGCGAGGTCGTTACGGGTTCGTTGTTATCGTTCAGTGTTACGAGGGTATTCATGTTGTTGTTCTCCATTTTGTGTATCGACTATGTCAGTATGATTCTGAGTCACATTGAGTTTATTAAGCGGTACAGATCGGATTCGGGGATTAGTTTGGTTTGGGGATGCAAGGTGGACGATTCATCCACCCTTTTGCTGGAACCGCTCCACTTCTTCCCTGTCGGAACACATGACTAAGCGGCCCAGGTCAGATTCGGGGGTTAGCTTGATTTAGGGATGAAGGTCTATAATTTGTAGACCTTTAGTGGATTTTAGGGGAGAACGAATCGTTCCCCTTGTGCTTTCTCTTCATAATTCCAAGCATTTACAATGGCCTCTTACCGCCTTGGTGGGATTCGGTAGCCCAAAGTGGCCGCAACCTAAACCGGGCGTTTCGCCTTGTTTTAATATTTTCAAGTGCTTACAGTGTGTTCGTACTGCTTTTCCAGGACTTAGCCCTAAGTGTTTTCTGGACACACAGCTTTTCCCATCACTGTCCAGGGAGGTCGTTACGGGTTCGTTGTTATCGTTCAGTGTTACGAGGGTATTCATTTTGTTGTTTCCTTTGTATGTTATTAAAGCGAATCTCTGACGAGAGATACTGCTGATTAAGTTTGGCGATTATGTATTAATCAGACATGTTTGATTTGTGAATAGACATCGCTCAAAGCATCCTCTGGTCACTCAGAAGACATAAAAGACTGTCAGCGTGTCAAATAGGGTATACTCGTATTAGACATCCACATTCTGTCTAAATAGGGTCATAAAAAGACTTATTGACACATATTCTAAATTAGTCTAAGACTCTAAGTGACATATTCTGATTTAACCAAAACAAAGGAGACCTCACATGAAGATTTATGGTTATTGTAGAGTCAGCACACTTGACCAGAATCCGACCTTACAGCAAGACGCACTCACAAAAAAATACCCTGATATAAAGATTGTCACTGAAAAGAAATCAGGGAGCACCAAAGAAAATAGGGATCAACTAAATACCCTTCTTAACCTGATTGATAAAGGCGAAAAAGTGGTGGTCTGGAAGCTGGATCGATTAGCCAGGAACATGAAAGACCTCTTGGATATTGTAGAGCACATTGCTTCAAAGGGAGCCTGTCTGGAAATCCTTGACCAAAACATTGATACGAGCACGGCATCAGGCAAAGCATTTCTTCAGATGTTAGGAGTCTTTGCAGAGTTTGAAACAAATCTTAGAAGGGAACGCCAGATGGCCGGTATAGCCAAGGCAAAAGCCGCTGGTAAATATAAAGGACGCAAAGCGTGTCTTACCCAAGACCAGGAGAAAATCATCAAGGATAAGAAAGACGCCGGGATGAATCCGACACAGCTATCTAAAGAATTTGGTGTCTCCAGGGCAACAATTTACAACGTTTTAAAAAGGACAGCCTGATTTATAGGTGTTCTCCTTGAATACTTGTGGTCAATCTCCTGGTCAGTTTGAAAGTATTAAATGTCAGGAGCGTTCTGGATGCGGTACTGATGGACCAGCCAAGGTTAAGACTGGATCTCTCTTTGTCTTGAGGTGGCGGGGAGGTCAGAAAGGCGACCGGGGGGAAATCGGGTGTTGTATACGATATATGAGGCCTCAGATTTTTGTGTCAGAAATAAAGCCGGATTCGATATCTTCCAACCGTTATGAACAACACTATGATATGTATATTCCTTATTTTCCGTTATCGCTTTACATTAGTATTATAATCTTGATATGTCTTTTTTCTTATAAAATGAATCGGGCTCGAATAAGCGTAATATTCGGTAGGACAAAAATTATGAATGATACACATGTCCGCGAATCAACTTGTTAGTTTTCTAAAAATGAGGAGAAATCAAGATGAAGCAACTGAAATTTGCATTACTTGTCAGCATCTCACTAACTTTACTTTCCGGTTGTATGAATATGCCAACACCACCATCACAAATTACAAGTTCATACACATCAGGACTTAGATACTTAGATTTCGACTGTCAGACCCTTTCTGTCGAGATGGATTCTTTAGCTCGCCGTCAAAATCAATTAGTAGTTGCGCAGGAGCAACGCATTAAAACAAGTAAAACGCAAGCATTCTGGTACGGTTTCGGCCAAGGTGATGGAATAGAAGCGGTACGAACTGCAATGGAAAAAAAGAGTTGTGATGGGTTTTCGAAGAGTGCAATTCCAAAATAAAGCTAAAAATTTCCGCGTACGGAAATCATAGGTGTCCCTTAGCACATGTGCGATGCCGGGCACACACGGCCAAAAGCCCAGGAAACGAAATGAATTCAATTCGACTCACCCTGTTTTACCCCTTGACCCGGTGTCCGTTACTCTGGTACGTATTACGAAATCGACAAGAGCAATTCTTGTTGTAGCGCGGTGTTCGCAGGGTTTCAGGGCATTTCCCTGCGTCGCTACCAGATATGACAATGCCCCTCTGTTTAAGAGGGGTTTTGTGTTTTTGGGGATATAGAAAACCGTATTAAGTCGTTTTGGGTACACAAAGGTGACAGAATGACATATCTGAATCTTTCGAATTACTGGTCAATGAAATGAAAACCGTCGTTTTCGGGAATAGCGGAAGTGGAAAAACTTGGTTGGCCAAAAGGCTCTCAGCCGATTTTTCAATTCCCATAATTCATTTTGACGAAATTTTCTGGGAACCCGGTGGCTTTGATAAACCGCGTGAGGACAAAGACGTCCTGAACATGATACTGAAAAGTAAACAATCGGAATCTTGGATTGCCGAGGGGGTGTTCGGGCATGTGGCAGCGCACTATTTATCTGATGCTCAATCTGTAATTTGGCTGGATCTACCATGGGATATATGCTCCAAAAGACTTATGAATAGAGGCTCGGAAAGCAAAACGCATATGGGCAGAGAAGAATCCCAAAAAGGATTAAAAAAATTAATGACCTGGGCGTCTCAGTATTACGAAAGAAAGAGCAAAAGTTCATATTATGGCCATTCCCAGATCTATGAAAACTTTATGAAAACAAAGATCCGGCTTGGAAGCGAAGATGAAGTCCTGCAATTTATACAGGACTCAAAAAAAAACGCCGTCATTCGGGCTTTAAAAAACGCAATCCCCGGAGTGAAAACCGGAATGAAAACCTGTGATTCAAAAAAATAACAATAGCTGAAGCGGGCAGTCCGGGTCTGCCCGCCGTTACCTCAAGCTTTCTTTCTTCGATCGGCTGCACCACGATTCACTTCAGCGCTATAAATATCACGGTAAGGACGTGTTAAAAATTAAACACAGCAGTCCAGTCAAATTCCGCCGAATCTTCATACCATTGAGGCCAATCCGCACACCAGGCAGGCGATTGAACATCTTTGACCCTATCCAAGCAGGGGTGATACGGTTTAATATCAATCACCGGGCTGCCGGGTTCCGCATCAATCCAGGGAATTTCGACCCGTCCTTTGCCGTAATCAATACAGATGACAGCTGCCGCTGTAATTAACACCGGGTTGGGCCGCACCTCAGACCGGGTGGCAAATGTTCCGACAGTGTCAGGGCTGTTTTTATAGGGTTTATTTATGACCAGGGTTTCCCGGTGCTTTGGTGAATCCGTCTTATTTCCCCACCAGAGGACGTGGATGTGGCTGAACGTCTCCAGTTCTTTCAGCGCCTTTTGATACGTCTTTTCAACGGACAGATAAAAACGGCCGCCTTCAACTTCGATACTTCCGATTGGATGGAGTCTGATTTCCGATGACATTAAATTCTCCTTTCATGGCTCATTTGGTAAAATAAATCCATCATAAACAGCCAATGCCACGGACGCTTTTCAATCGTTGCTTTTCAATTGACCAAACTTGCTATTTTATTGTTCTGTTATGATAGAGAAAAAACCTTTTTGATACCATGACGGATTGACGGCCATCCAGGGGCATTATTCTAAGCAATGGCAGCCCAAGCCGGAATCCGAAGATACCCAGTGAAAAAAATGGAAACAGATCGATCCCGGTTCAAAGATCATTGAACAATGAACGCTATTAAAACTGAAGGGCCTGTTTATCCGAAGCAACGGTTACAAACAACGCCTGCTTTTTTGATAAAACAACGAAATTATGATAGGGTGTCGGTCAAATTATTTCTTTTAAAGTAACAAATCGTTGCTTTAACAAACAAGCACATCACTGTGCCGATAAGGAGTGAATATGCCCGGGGTATATGACATATATGTAAAAGACCATTTTGCGGCCGCCCATACCCTGAAGGGATATGACGGATGCTGTTCCAACCTTCATGGTCACAACTGGGAAGTGGAGGCCTATATCCGGTGCACCCGCCTCAACAAGCTGGGTTTTGGGGTGGATTTCATGGATGTCAAAAACGTGGTGGCCGATATTTTAAAAAAACTGGACCACACCAACCTCAATGAGGTGGCGGAGTTCGGCAGCATTAACCCCACAGCGGAAAACCTGGCTAAATTTTTATATACCGAGATGTCACGACGGCTGAACACCGATCATATCAAAGTCCGCAAGGTTACGGTCATGGAGAGCCCGGGGTGCGGCTCTTCTTACCAGGAGATATAGATGGACCTGGATGTGTGCGAAATATTCCACAGCCTGCAGGGAGAATCCACCTATGCCGGTCTGCCCTGCACCTTTGTCCGGCTCTCCGGATGCAATTTAAGCTGCTCCTGGTGCGACACCGCCTATGCCAACGAAACCCGAATCACCATGAGTATCCCAGCCATTGAAGAAAAGATAAACAGCATCGACTGTTCCCTGGTTGAAATCACCGGTGGCGAACCCTTACTCCAGGCCAATACCCATTCTTTGATCGAACACTTGATTGACGATGGTCGCCAGGTGCTGATTGAAACAAACGGCACCCAAAGCATCCGGGATCTGCCGGCCGCATCTGTAAAGATCATGGATGTCAAATGTCCGTCCAGCAATGAGTCCGGAACCACTTTATGGGAAAATCTCGATTTTATAGACCATAAGGATGAGATCAAATTCGTGGTGGGTTCAAAAGAGGACTACGAGTATGCCAGAAGCGTCATTCAGGACAGGCTGGCCCATATCCGGGCAGGCAAAATACACATTTCCCCGGTTCACGGGCAGATCCCCATGGAAACGATTGCCCGGTGGATGCTTAAAGACCGGTTGGCAGCCCGGCTCTCGTTTCAATACCATAAAATGATCTGGGGGCCGGACAAAAAAGGAGTTTAATAATCATGCCGGACAAAGCCATTGTTCTTTCCAGCGGCGGAATCGATTCCACCACGGCCATGGCCATTGCCAGATCCCGGGGCAAAGCCGTCTATAGTTTGAGTTTCAGATATGGCCAGCGCCACTCTGCGGAACTGGATGCATCAAAAAAAGTGGCCAGAGCACTGGGTGCCGTCACCCATAAAATCATTGATATCGATTTAAGGCAATTCGGTGGTTCCGCACTGACAGATGCCATTGATGTCCCCAAACATGATTCCGTTCACCAGATTGACGACACAGACATCCCGGTGACCTACGTACCGGCAAGAAATACCATCTTCCTCTCCTATGCCATGGCCTGGGCCGAAGTGATCGGGGCCTCTTCCATTTTTATCGGGGTGACCGCCGTGGATTACTCGGGTTATCCGGACTGCCGGCCGGCCTTTATCGAGTCCTTTGAACGGATGGCCAACCTGGCCACCCGGACCGGTGTCACCGGTGAAACGGTTTTAAAAATTGAAACCCCGCTCATTGATCTGTCCAAAGCACA
>JANQML010000365.1 GCA_028280105.1 Desulfobacula sp.
ACCCTTTATCTCTTTTCCGCCAGGTTGACAGGATCGTAAGGCCGGTTCCGGCAACAGGTGTTACGCAAATGAACCGACGGATGAATATCCGGATCTTCACCCAGAAACCGGGGTTCCGCCTGGGGCTGATAGTATCCGAAACGCGATTTCCGGGAGTTCCACTCTTTGAATTTATCGGATTTGGGCAGCCACTCCAGTAAGGACCAGGCCCAGCTCATGGAATCATGCAGGTCTGCGTTCTCATCCGGTTTTGCATAGTAAACCGTATCATTTTCCCGGATCTTTCCGTCAACCAGGCGCGACACCATTTTCGGTTTAAACCCGATACCGTGTTCAGATGCTTCGTCCACCATCCATCTCAAGGGAATCTTGGCCGCCCCGCTCTCTTTTTCCGGATATCCGCCGCCGATATCCGAATGCACCCCGGAAAACCAGACCTGCTTCATATCCTGAGCAACGGCTGTCTCATCGGGTTCAAAAGGTGTTTTTTTGAATTTCTGGCCCGCTTTCCAATGCATCACACGAAACATCCGGCGCCGTTCATCAATGGCCATGGCATGGCGGAAGACCTGAACACAGGGATTGCTGACGATGTAAGGCAGTACTTCCAAAGAGGGAAGATACCAGCGATCCGGCCGGGGAACGATCACCGAGCCCACCGTATCCCAGCACCCCATGAACCGGATGGTCACAAAACGGGATTCCATAAGTTTTTGAACCCGCCATGCAACAGACAGATTATTTTCACTGCCGGCCTGTTTATAGGCGGTAAGGGCGTAATTAAACAGATTCTCATTGTTTGGGCCGAGCAATCCCACCATATTGATAAACCCGGCCAGCATCCGGACCGTATAGGCTCCCCGGCTGAATCCGAAGAGATAGATACGGTCCCCGTCCTCATAATTTTGCACCAGGAACCGGTATGCGTCCAGAACGTTTTTGTCCAGCCCATACCCGGTGACCAGGCCAAAAACCTTCTTGGCTCTGTTTTTAAACCGGGACCAGGCACTGCTGTCACCAATGGTCCCCACACCCGGGTCGTAGAACCCGATCTGGGTTTCGTCTTTTTTTATCAACCGGTAGAATTTCAGGACATTGGACTGATTTTCCTCGATTTCATTGCCGGTACCGTCACAACAGACAATAAGATTTCTGCCCATGCTGCCTCCTTATACAGACACAATTGACTGGGATTATTCCCATGTATCGAACCGTTTCCAATACTTACTCACCGACCGGGTCATTTCCAGAGAAAAATCCGACATATACTTTCTTTTGCAAAACGCGGTGATATACGAATCAAAATCAAAATCCGGTTCTGGATGACGGGCCTGAAACATGTTGCGAAGCTCTTTTTCAGGCAGACGGGAATAGGTATTGGTCTGAACAATGTATTGTTGATCAAACCGGGCGGGTTTGGATCTTTTCTTCTGTTTTTCAGTGGGATACCCGAAGACCAACATGGCAATGGGGAGCACGTATTCATCCAGGTGCAGCATTTTTTCATGGGCTTCCATATGTTCCAGAATATCACCGATATAGCAGGAGCCGATCCCAAGCGATTCTGCGGCAACCACGGTATTCTGGGCCGCAATAACCGCATCCAGGCAGGCCAGCATCAGATCTCCGGCCCCGGGTTTGCGGCACGGCGCACCAGCCGACTGGTAACAGTCATACCAGCGCCTGCAATCCGCCAAAAAAATCAATACCATGGGTGCCTTTGCAATAAAGGGCTGGTTATCACAGGTCACTGCCAGCGCCTTTTTCATATCCAGATCCACAATATCCAAAATGGTGTAAAGGGTTTGATTTCCTGCGGTTGGGGCCTGCAGGGCAGCCTTGAAGATCAGGTCTTTTGTTTCCGATGTGATGGGCCGGTCCTCAAACACCCGCACCGATTTTCTATTATATATCTGCTCTACGGTTTTATTCATCTCTTGCTCTCCCTTGGATTTTTACAGCAGCCTAAGATCTTGAAATATTAAGAAACGTTTTTTTTTTGCAACTAACGAATCAGATTCATGTGACCGATCCCGCTAAATGGGATTAAATCGTATTGAAATCATACAATTTATTTCAACAAAAGTAAAAATTTATAATTCAGGAACAACACGAATAGCCGATACCTGTCTATGCCGAATCAGCCAGACTAGGGGATTGAGTTTTCAAAACCTTGACAAAAACAAATACCCAGGCCTATATTGATTTTTTTACCAAACCGATACTCAGGATCTTTGCTTCCGGCCGCGATCATGGAAAAGAGTTCCCCAGACAAAAGCAAAACACGGATAAAAAGAGAGGCGGAAGCGCTCCAAAAACTGGGCGAGAAATTGATCAAACTGCCCCGGTATCAGCTGGAACGCATGGGCCTTCCCACGGATCTGTTAAACGCTTTGATTGACGCTCAGTCGATTAAATCCCATATTGCCGCCAGAAGACAGAGACAATTTATCGGAACACTGATGCGGGAAATCGATCCGGCACCCATCCGAGAGGCATTGCTGGCCCCTTTTGACGGTGTTTCCAACGAATCCGAATTTGATAAAACGGTGAAGCGATGGATGGACCGGCTGATGGCACAGGAACCGGCGGCGATTGAGGCGTTTCTCAATGCCTGTCCGGAAATGGATCGTCAGCAGATCCGGCAGATGACAAGAAATGCAAAAAAAGAAAAAGCCACCGGGAAAGCCACCAGAGCCCGTAAAAAGTTAGAACACCTGGTGACCCAACGTATGGACCGGTTACCGGACCATACCCCGGGTTGATAGAATCCGGTATCCACCGCCCTAACCGGAAATTGTTCCGGCAGATCTCTTTTTCTCGTTTCAGCGGTGATCCGGCCGGTGATGATTGGTTCAACAGCCGGCCCCTCGCATTCAACACTCGATATCTCCGGGGTTCCAAAGGAATGTCTTCAGATCCACCCGGTCTTTTTCGTCAAATTCAATCCCTTCGCTGAGAAGCCGGGCTTTTTGTTCATAATACCCGCCGTATTCGGGCAGACTGATGGTTCCCTTGATATTGATGACCCGGTGCCAGGGAAGATTGTATTTACGGCTCATGGTGTGCAGGATTCGGGAAACCTGCCTCGCCCCTCTTGAGCGGCCGGCCATGAGGCTGATCCGCCCGTAAGTGGTTACCCGGCCTTTGGGAATCTGTTTTATGATCTCAATGACGGATCGTGTGAATTCTTCCATTTTTTTGCCGGCTATCACTCCTGCTGCATTGTTAAAAATCGACTTCAATCTGATTGCGGACCAGATCCTCAAACGTATCCCGTCTGCGGATCAGCTTTGCCTCTCCGTTGACAACTAGCACCTCGGCCGGTTTGGGCCTTGAATTATAGTGGGATGACATGCTGAAACCATAGGCACCGGCATTTTTAATCATCAGGATATCACCAGGCCGGACCCGGTTTAACCTTCTGCTGGTACCCAGGTTGTCGATTTCACACAGATTGCCCACCACATTATAGGTCTGTAACGCGCCTTGAGGGTTGGAAATATTGATAATTTCATGAAAGGCATCATACATCATGGGACGAAGCAGATGGTTAAACCCGGTATTGGCACCGGCAAAATCAATCCGCCCGTTTGTCTTCAGAACAACCGCCTCTGTCAGTAAAACCCCTGCCTCACTCATCAGATATCGTCCGGGTTCAAACCAGATTTTGATTTTGCGGCCATGCCTATGGCAATACCTGTCATACTCTTTTTTCAGCGCCGTTCCCAGATCGTTCAAATCAACGATTTCATCATCCGGCCGGTGACGGACCATCATGCCGCCGCCCAGATCGACATATTCAATGGTATCGAATTGTCCGGCGATCTCAAATACGGTTTTCACCCCCCTTTCAAACACCTCCTGATTTAAAATCACATGGCTTGAATGGAGATGAATCCCGTTGATGTTGAGATCATACCTTTCAACCAGATCCATCACCCCGTCAAACTGGGTCAGGGAGATACCGAACTTGGACTGGTGATGCCAGGCCGATACCTGTTCGTCGCTCACCGTCTCATAATGTTCCTTGTTGACGGATGAAAATTCAAACGCCTGTGGATCAATGCCTGTGGCACTCCCGTCTTCAATTTCCGCCAGCAGGTTCGGATTCAGGCGGATACAGACCGGGCAGGTGTTCCGGTATTTTTTTGCAAAAGATTCAAGGTGCTGGAGATTGTCTATATTGACCGGCACACCCAGCTCAACCGCTTCTGTGATTTCATCGAACGAGACCA
>JANQML010000379.1 GCA_028280105.1 Desulfobacula sp.
AGCCGAAGAATACACCATTGACGGCCTGACCCGGGCCCTGCTGGACCACTTCGGGAAAGCCGTTTAAACAATGATCGCCGGCACCCGTCCCATCAACTACTTACGGATTTCCGTCACGGACCGATGTAATTTCAGGTGCCGGTACTGCGTTCCCTGCAAACCGTTTGAAGAGCTGGATCATAATCAGATTGCCCGGTATGAAGAGATTTTAAGAATTACAAGAATCGCCTGTGAGCTGGGAATTACAAAGGTCAGGATCACGGGCGGCGAACCCTTTGCCCGGAAAGGCATCTTAAATTTTTTAGAAAACCTCACCGTCATTGACGGTCTTAAAGATATCTCCGTCACCACAAACGGCTCCCTTTTGACCCGGGAGAAAATCGACACCCTGGTCACGCTGGGGATCAAACGGTTAAATTTCAGCCTGGATACCCTTGACCCGGTAAAATTCAAAACAATCACCGGAAAAGACAAATTCCAAACCGTCTGGGATATGATATTGCTGGCCCATCAAAAAGGAATCCAGCCGATCAAAATCAATGCCGTGGTGCTAAACGGCTTAAATGACGATGAGATTGTTCCTTTGGCCCGGTTGACACGCAGATACCCGTTCCATATCCGCTTTATTGAATATATGCCCATCGGTGAAACCGATATCAAAGAAAAGCAGATTCTTTCCCATGAGATCAAAGACCGGATTGAGAACCACCTGGGGCCGTTGCAGCCGGTTGAGCGAACTCAAAATGACGGGCCGGCCAAAAAATACCGGCTTGAAGAGGCACCGGGCATTATCGGCTTAATCACACCGGTCAGTTCCCATTTCTGTTCAGACTGCAACCGGTTGAGACTGACCTCAAGGGGAACCCTGAGGCCCTGCCTGCTGAACAACTATGAAAAAGACATACTGGGGCCGTTACGAAACAATGCCGATGACGATCAGCTCAAAGAGATCATCCGGACGGCACTGAATAAAAAACCCGCCGCCCACAACCTTTCCGAACGGTGTGTTGGGGATATTCCCATCAGCCATATGACATCCATTGGCGGCTAACCCTTATTCCTTAATTAACGACGGACGTTCCAGACAGGCACATCCGTTTGAAGACCGGTTTGAACCGCGTTCATTCTTCCGCCGGTACCCAGCCCCGGGCCCAGAGATCATAGGCGATGACATGGACGGGCTCTCCCTGACCGCCAAACCACGAATCCACCACAAACCGGTTGGTGGTATTTTTCTCAACAATTGTAACGGCCATGTGAGGCCACCCCATATTCCGGTAGGCAATACCTGAAAATTCGTGAAACCTCACCAGTCCGTTCTCCATCAGGAGTGTCAGAATCACATTGGTATTCACGGCTTCATCTTCACAATCCATTTGGTTTTCTTTAAACAGCCCGGAAAACGACCCGGCCAAATCCGAATCAATCCCTGTCCTCTCCCCGATCAGTATTTCAAATTCCTGAACAGCCCTTGCCATACAACGCCTTTCCCGGGCTGCAGTTAACGGCAATGGTTGGAATTTGTTCTGAATCCGTTTCCAGTCGGATGGACTGAAACGGACATCAACCCTGCGCTTGCAGCCATAAGCATAGCATATCTGAAATATCTCGTTTTGCGGTGCCATAAGCCGATGCTGTTGAACAAATTGAAGATCTTCCTGAAAGTGGCTAAAACCGCAATTGCTTAGGAATAGTAAGCCGGCAAATAAAATAGGGCCGCTGACCCGTTTGCATCTTGCCGGAAATGATACGGTTTTAATCATTTTTTCTCCTGAAAAACAGAACAAAGTCCCGCTGGGTGCAATAGAAATTGAAAATTATATCATATGTAACTGATCAGTTCTAACCCCTTGCCGAATCTGTTTCGATACGAACTTAACGGTTGCTGTTTTCCCAAACAAAAACCGATTGGATTACCCCCCTCTCTATTTTTTATTAGCGAACTGAATTAAAAATTGGTATACAATTAAACTTTGAAATCGCAGCATTAAACAGGGTATTTATAACATGCAACCCCACATCCTTCTGGTCAATTATATTAAAAATTCCATTCCTGATCTTAAAAAATCAAAATTCCATTCAAATATGGAGTTTAAATCGATTTCCAGTGCCGATGAACTTGAGTTTCCGGCATCTAAAAAGACACCAGACATCGTGGTGGTTTTTATGCAGACTGAAAAACGGGACTGTCTTAATAAAATATCCGATATCACAAAAATGGATTTAAACAAGGAAGTGATTGCCGCCATTCCCCTGGAAATGCTTGATACGGGCGTTAGGACGCTTAAAAAGGGGGCGGCTGATTTTTTCCTGCTGCCCTCTGCCGCCGCCACGCTTGATTTTTATATCAACCGGTCCCTGGAGCGCAATTATCTGCACCGTCATATCTGTTTTAACGACAATTGCTATAAAAGCCGGTATGCCCGTTCGCAAAAAGATTATAAACAATTATTCAATGAAGTCCCCTGCTTTGCCTATGTCGTGGACCGGGACTTACAGATTGTGGATTGTAACCGGAAATTTGAGGAGTATTTCGGCAATCACATCGGTGAATACTGTTTCGGCATTTTAAAAAACAGGGATGACCCCTGTGCCAAATGTATGGTCATGAAAACCTTCAAAGACGGTAAAAACCATTCTTCGGAAATGGAGATCATCTCTTCGGACGGGATGAAATACGTGGTCCTCTGCTGGATTGCCCCCATCCGGGACAACAGCGGCGCCATCAACAAGGCTTTGGTCATGCTCACCGATATCAGCGAAATCCGTCAGCTGGAAGACCACCTGTCATCCCTGGGATTTATGATCGGATCCATCTCCCACGGGATCAAAGGATTGCTCACCAGCCTGGACGGGGGTATCTATGACATGGAAAAAGGGTTTGAAACCCGGAATACGGAACGCATTCATGCCGGGTTTGATCAGGTCACCGAAATGACATCAAAAATTAAAGACCTGGTCCTGGACATACTCTACTACACAAAAACACGGAAAATGGAATGGCAGACCGTTTCCATCCGCAAATTCATGGATGACATCCTCTCCATCATTTCAAACAAGGCATCGAAAAACAGGGTCGCCATCGAACACAAACTGGATATCCTTACCGAGGCCGGGAACTTTGAAGTGGATGAAAACAGCCTCCAGGCCTCACTGGTCAATATCCTTGAAAACGCCATAGAGGCATGCATGGAAAAACCCGGTCTACCTGAACCCAAAATCCGCTTTCATGTCCGGGCAGACAGGGAAAAAGTTTTGTTTACCATCCGGGATAACGGCCAGGGCATGGATCAGGCCACGGTAAAAAACATTTTTACCATCTTTTTTTCATCCAAAGGAAACAAGGGAACCGGACTGGGACTTTATATCGCCAACAAGGTGGTGGGACAGCACAGGGGAAGCATCCGGGTGAAATCCTCTCCGGAAAAAGGATCAAAATTTCTAATCAAGATTCCGAGGATGATACCCGGGCGAACAAAGAAACCGCGCGAAATTGCATATTCAAAATAACCGGACCGTTTCCCAACGCCCATTTTTTTTATTTTTTTTTGAGTTTTTTAATTTCTCCGGTGTCAGTTCATAATAGAAAGACCCGTTCATCAGAAACGGTTATGATTGATACCCAAATGGAGGATATAAAAATGAAAAAAATAATTGCAGCAATAACATGCGGCTTTCTTGTGATCGTACTCTCTTCCGCACCGGCGCGTGCGGACCGAAAAACCATGGAAGGATTCCTTCTGGGCACCGGCGTTGCCATTCTGGGTTCTGTTATTATCCATGAGATTAACCGGGATAATCGTCAGCACCAGGGTTACCACATACCGCCGAGGGACCACCACCGGCAGGACCGGTTCCACAAATCAAATTACGGTTCTTATAAAAAGCGGCATTATAAACCCCGCAAAGGACACTGGCAGATTGAGCGGGTATGGGTGGCGCCGGTGTATGAAAAAAAATGGAATCCCGGTCATTACAACCGCAGGGGAAAATGGGTGGAAGGCAGGTATGAGAGATTTCTGGTCTGTGAGGGATATTATAAAAAGGAACGGGTCTGGGTCAGATATTAACGATTAAGGGCCGTTATGACCTGCCCGGTCCCATAAAGGAATCTTCACCGGTTCATTGTGAAAAAAACAAACGGCAATTCAAACCGTCCGGCTCACCCGGATGAAGGAACGGATGCACAAACAGATACTGGAAAACCGGAATCAGGCAATTCGAAACCCGAGGAGCAGGAGCTTGTCGAACGTCTGAAAAAAGGCCAGGAGTGGGCGTTTCATCAACTGGTCAGTCAATACCAGGACCGGCTGTTAAAGGTTGCCTACAGTATCACGCTGGACCGAGAAGAGAGCCTGGAAGTGGTTCAGGATACCTTTGTCAACGTGCACAGGAATATTTCGGCCTTTCGTCAGGATGCAGCCCTCTTCACCTGGATGAGAAAGATCACGATCCGGCTGTGCCTCAACTGGAAACGCAAATGGAAACGGCGATTCAAATGGCATCACCAGCCCATAGATTCTGAAAATGAATCCGTTTTAAACCGGGAAAATTTTAAGGGTCAAACCCCGGAAACCCTGATCCGGGAAAAACAGATGGAGGAGAGACTGATGACGGCAGTCAAGGCATTACCGGAAAAAATAAGGGCAGTGTTTGTACTCAGCACATTTGAAGGGATGTCCTATGAACAAATCGGTGATATACTCAACATCAGCAAAGGAACGGTCAGCTCCCGGCTTCATACCGCAAGAACCCGGTTAACCAAAGTCCTTGTCCCCCCGGAGAGTAATAATGGAACATAGATGCAACGTATACACATCCCGGCAGATCAGCCGCTACGTCGACAACGAACTGCCCCGGGACCTCTATCTTGCCATTGACACCCATCAGCAGGACTGCCCGGACTGCCGCGGCCTGATCGGGCAGTACCGGCTGATGGCGGGCCGATTTTCAAATCATGTCGAACACCGGACCGCCGCCATTGACTCACATATCTTAAAGGACCGGCTGGTTGCCGCCCGCCAGTCGGAAACCGGGACAGCCTCCCCATCATTGATACGGTTGTTCAGCAAAAACATTTACTTGAAACTTGCATCCATTGTTGCCATATTGGTGATCAGCCTGGCGGTATTCCGGGAACCTCCGGCAGGCCTGAACCCGGAAGGACCCAGTGCCATTGTAAAATCAGTGGATACCGATGTGACGTCGGTAATGATTATTGAAACGGAAAAACAGCAGCATACCATTATCTGGTTTTCCGAAACCTGAAAACGACGAGGCATTATGATCAAGCTCTATCAAACGGCCACCCTGCTCGCTGCGGTTTTCCTTATGCTTTCTTTCCAGGCAGCGGCTCAAACCCGGACAGACACCCGGGTGACCGTGGTCCATGCCTCCACCGAATCCAACCAGGTGGACCCGGGTCTGTCCGCCATTATTTCCGAGCTGCGATCTGTTTTCAGATATACATCCTACCGGCTGGTGACATCACAGGATATGAACCTGGCATTCAATCAAAAGGGGCATGTCAACTTGCCAGGCGGACGGAGACTGATCATCACCCCCCTGGGCATGGACGGGCAGCGGATCTCTTACCAGGTCAATGTATTGAAAAATAAACGATCCGTGTTCCAGACCCGTATCTTGTTAAGGAACAACGCCAGTGTAACCATTGGCGGCCCCCAGTTCAACAGAGGGGTCATTCTTTTCAATATCAGGGGCAGGGTCCGCTAAACCGGGCCGTTCGGTTCCGGGCAAATTCTTCACTGATTGTTTCATTCATTTTCCGATTGTTTCTCGGATTGTTCTTCCACCAAAAGATGCGCCTCAATATTAGACCCCAGCAGGATCGAAATCCACCGGGTGGATTCTCTCTCGCTTAATGCGATCTTTACGGCCATGGTCAAGGGGACTGACAGCAGCATCCCGACCGGTCCCAGGATCCAGCCCCAGAATGCCAGAGAGAGGAAAACCACCAGAGCCGATAACCCGGTTCCCCGCCCCATGACCTTGGGTTCGATGAACGATCCCACAAGCATATTCACAATTAAAAAGCCCAATCCGGCAATCCCGGCTCCCATAGGCCCGAGCTGGATCAGGCTCAGCAGAACCGCCGGAATGGCTGCGATAATGGATCCGATATTGGGGATATAGTTGAATAAAAAGGCAAACACCCCCCACATCACCGGGAAATCCACCCCCTGGACGGACAGCCAGACCGCAATGATAATTCCGGTGCCGAGGCTGGTCAGCGTCTTTATCCCCAGATACCGGTTCACACCGGAAGTAATCTGGGAATACTTTTCAAGATTGGAGTTTTCACCGCCCATTATGGCCTTTAATTTGTTCGGAAACCCCGATGCCTCGGACAGCATAAAAATAAAAATCAAAAAGACAAAAAACGTATTTGTCAGCATCCCTCGCAAACCGTTCAGGGTATTGGCTGCCAGACCCAGGAACCGGCTGGGATTGAGAATTTCCGCCAGTACATCGGTTTCAACCTCTATCCCGTGTTGCGAAAGGATTTGAAGTCCTGTTATTGTAAGCGTCCTGAGACGCTCCTGGTAAAAGGGAATATTCTCCTGGAAATCGGAAATAGAGGCGGAAACAAGGCTTACAAGTATCATCTGAATGGCAAAAAACACAAACATGATAATTAAAATTCCCACCACCCCCGGTATGCCCTTTCGCTGCATCCAGAACAGGGGCGGCACACAGATAATGGCTAAAAATGCAGCCAGCAGAAACGGCAGGACCAATACAGCCGATGCCTTTATACCGGCAGCCACAATGACGAATGCGGCAAAGTGAACCAGCGGGTAGCTGGGGTGAGATATGGTTTTCATGGGTATCCTTCATTTAAACAATTGTATCTTTAGAATTCCCTTGTTTTATTCAACCTGGATTATATTGTCAAGCCGTGTTAAACCCCCTTATCCACCATCAATATCCCGCCTGCTTCGTTGCCTGCAGTGGTTCCTCCATGCGGCGTATGGCTGATACACCCTCAGCCGTCACGCCTTACCGCCTTGCATCCGGTACCTTACTGGAGGCCAGGGAGAGGGGGCAACCCATGGACCACATGTTAAATAAAAATTAATGGTGGATTTGGGAATCCCGGTTTTTACAAAATCTGCTTGCAATTAATGATAGCTGGTTTAAAATCATATCATAAAGGGCACTCTCTGCGATTCAACCGAAATGTTTACTTGAGCCATTATAATTATGCCGATTCCAAAATCATTGTTAGAGCGGTTAAAACAGAATGAAATCATAGCCCGGCGATTCCATGAAATTGAAATCAGTATATTAACCATCCTGAATTTCCAGGATTTTGTTGAAAAGCTTTTGTCTGAAATCAGCACCAAGTTCTCGGTTCCCTATACCTGGCTCTCCATCATTGAGGAGAGTAATATTACCCATTACCTGAACAGTATTCAGGACTCGGACCTACTCAGTACTTCCACAGCCTTTTTATCAAAAGACGACTTTCTGGGGATTACCCAGAACCGGCTCAAACCCATACTGGCAAACAAGCAGCTGGACCGGTTCGACCCGATCCTTCCCGCCGTATCCGACTACACCATCGGGTCCATTGCCATGGCCCCCATTACTCTGGACGGTGAAGTGGTGGGCAGCATCAACCAGGCAGACACGGACACACGCCGGTTTGAACCGGGTATAGACACCTCGCTGCTGGAGCAACTGGCGCTGAAGGTCTCCCTGTGCCTGTCCAATGTAACGGCCCATGAAAAACTTAAATTCCTGGCCTTTCATGATCCGTTGACCGGCCTGCTCAACCGGGGAGTCATGGAAAAAATCCTGCAACGGGAATTTTTAAGATCCAAACGATACCATATCGATCTGACGGTTATCTTTCTCGATCTGGATGCGTTTAAATCCATTAATGATACCTATGGCCATGATAATGGCGACAGGGCCCTGTGTCACACCGCCGACTGCCTGAACCGCCTGAAAAGAGATTCCGATATTGTGGCTCGTTTTGCCGGAGATGAATTTGTCGTTATTCTGCCATCCACCAACCGAACCCAGGCGGAAAGCTATATCCAGAGGGTAAAACAGGAATTGGCCAACCATCCGCTTACCGCAAATGGCCAAGAATTCCATATCAAACTCAGCCATGGCATCTCATCGGTATTTGAAAAGGGAATGGACTCATCCGCCATCCTGTTAAAAGCGGCTGACAAGCGCCTTTACAAGGAAAAACAGAACAAATCCGCAGACAACTGATTGATTGTTGACACCCGGCAGCTCAATGACCAAGAAACCGCATCCAAAAAACAAACCTAAAAAAAATTACGAATTGATTTTCTTAAAGACCCTTTATATAAGTAAAGAATTCGCACGTCCTTCTATAATTCTCTCCCTTGTAAGGGACGGTGCGGAGCTGTGTCACCGGCCGTGACAAACACTATCCGGGCTGAATCTGGCATATCACAAATTTTTATACAACTCTTTTCCATCCACCCGACTATTTTAAAGCTTCTGGAGAAAGATCCAACGGGCTTTTACTTGCGTTTTCATTTTGTAGGCAAAAATGGCCCAAAATTCAGCTTAATTTGAGACCTTTGCAAGACGCACCCATTTCCGATTATAGCACTTTGAAGTCAAAAATTTTAAATTTAACCTCCCAGGCTGCTATCAGGCCCTATATTTTACCGAATTCTATATCCGATTTAATTCATTTTGCCTTTGACCGAGGTCGTTTTGTCCGGATTTTGTTATCCGGACGCACCTGTCCCTCTAACCAGTAGT
>JANQML010000394.1 GCA_028280105.1 Desulfobacula sp.
TTCCGGCGATGGGGGATCAGATGATGGGAGTTCTGATGATGGGGGTTCTGATGATGGGGGTTCTGATGACGGCGGCTCCAATGGTAACGACGGGGGAGAAGACAGCGGCGGGGATGGCGGTGACGACTAATGGATGGGGGAATAATGACCCTTCATTTTCAAAAAAGCCGCCACAATATCCGGGTCAAAATCAGTCCCCTGTTTTGAACGGATAAAATCACATGTTTTTTTCGATGACCAGCCCTTTCGATAGGGCCGGTCACTGGTGAGGGCGTCGTAGACATCGGCCACAGCCACAATCCGTCCCCCCAGGCTGATCTCCTTGCCTTTCAGCCCGTAAGGATATCCGGAGCCGTCAAAACGTTCATGGTGCTGAATCATCACGTCGATGGCGGCCTGGGGCAATCCGGCCGTCCCCATGATATCCCGCCCGATGACCGGGTGTGATTTGATGGTATCGAATTCCTCGTCGGTTAATTTGCCTTTTTTTAAAAGAATGGAATCGGGAATGCCAATCTTGCCGACATCATGGACCAGGGCACCCAGATAGATATCTTCGATCCGGTTCTCATCCCCGCATTGCCCGTCGAGCAAACCGGTATCTGCCATATATTCAAGAAGCGCCAGCGCCAGTGCGGAAACACGGGTTGAATGGCCACCTGTTATGGGGTCACGAAAATCCAGGGCCAGAAAAATGGAATGAATGGCCTTGAGCAGCACCTCTTTTCTTTTGGCCGCCTCTTTATAGCTTTTAAAGAACCAGGCATTGGAAAGAATAACGGCAGAAAGGGTTTTCAATGTATTCTTTTCAATGAAATCATCCCAACCCAGCAGCACAAACTCTCTTTTACCGAAAACGCCGGCAACAGGGACAGCCATGCCGGCCCTCATCTGATTGGGTCCGGGCAAACTGATTTTCAGCTGATTTTCATCCGGAACAAAGTGCGGCTCCAACCCTCTTTCATCAACACCTGTCGCAACGATACAGACCCGTTTGGAAAGATTGAATTTTTCCCAGATGGTTTTCAGATATTCTGAAAAATCTTCATGCCTGTTTACACTCTGAATATCAACGGCCGTGATCTTCTCTATGGACCGGGACTGCATTTCCCAGTCCTTGTGGACAAGTGCATACCGCAGTCCCTGCGTGGCGGAGAAGGATACGATCAAAGAGATCAACGGCATGGCCAGATCGATCCAGACAGAGGCAAATAAAAAACTAAGATGGGAAAAGGCGGTGAACACAACCAGGATAAGGCTGATTCCGAAAAAGGCAGCCATGGGCTTCATACGAACAAACCCGGCTCCGGCGATTGCTGCTAAAAAGCAGATGCATGCCGCCAACCAGGGCGGAATTCGTTTTGGAACATCCCCCCACAAAAGGGTTTTCAACGCACGGGCATTGTATTCTGCACCGGATATGACTCTGGACCCCGGGAAGGCGGGAACCGAATAAAAATCACTGGCACCGGAGGCGGCAATACCGACAATAACAATTTTACCCGCAAACCTGTCCGCTGGAATTCGGCCGGTCAAAACATCGATATATTCATACTGAACAATGTCGGTATCGGAAAACCGGACCCATATATTACCATTGTCGGAAATCGGTATTAACCGGTCACCCACCACGAGGCTGGATTGCCGTTTTCCGATCAATTTAGGGGTGTCTCCGCTTAAAAAAGCCGCATTGGCAAGGGGCAGAGAAGCCACATATTTCCCGCCCGCAGCCCGAAACGGAACCAGGGACCGCAACAGACCGTCAATATCTTTGTTAATGTTTGTGACACCGAATTCAGCCGCCGCATGGTATAGTTCCGGGTAGGGAAGGATCAGTTCATCCCCATCGTCTGTCATTAAAACATGGCCGGCAACAACCACATTTCCCATTGTCTCTATAACCTTTGCCAGCAACCTGTCCTGGGCCGGATCTGTTCTCTCCGGCATGAGAATGTCAAACATAACCGTCCGTGAAAGCCCCAGACGGCCTAAAAGCGTTGCATGTGTTTTTCGGGGCCATGGCCAGGCCCCCAGTTGTGAAAAACTGGCTTCTCCACCTAAAACAAGAACGATTTCACCGGTGTTTTCAGAACTCTCTTTTTGAGAGTAATGCAAGTCAAAAATCATTCGCTCGGCCCGTTCAACATGTATTATTCTTGTTTTACCGAAAAAAGAGCAAGTTAAGGCAAGAATAAAAACAGAGATAATCAGGTACGGTTTGATTCGGTCCATGCAATTTTCCTTAAACAGCAACATGAAAGAATACGGGAATATAAAGCGCCATCATACCGTAATTAGAAACGAATTTCCACAGCGTCCTTCACCCGGCAGATCAGTTGGATCCGTTAAATTCGCCGGCCGCTTTTCAGATACAGATCAATACTCTTTTTTTCAATTCGAACCCTTCCTTTCTCTCTTACCGCTCTAAGCTCTCCGTATTCAAGCAGCTGGTAAACCATTTTACGGCCGATCCCCAGAACCACCGCTGTTTTGGAAACAGATACCCAGAACGGCAGGCTGTCTGTTTTTTCCCGTGTTATGTCCATTATTTTTGACCTTTAATTTTTTTTGTTATTCTTCTATGGTAAGGATTAGATGCCACAAGTACAAGTTGCAGACCGATGTCCATACACAGGGCCGTTGCCGTATATAAAACAGCAGTTGTGCAAAAAAAATGCGTGCATGCCTTATACCGGCCGGGTCTGCCCGTGGAAACCGTTGATTAAGGTGATCCAATGAAAAAGAACGATCTGTTTACCCTTTTTATCATTTTTTATCTCTTATCTGGCGGATATGTTCCGTCTGCATCCGGCAGCGCCCTGTCCATTCAAACCGGCAGCGGAACAAAATTTAAAGTGGAGCCTGTTTTTCAGGGCCTGGATATTCCCTGGGCCATGGCCTTTTTAAATCCATCTGAAATGATCGTTACCCAGCGCACCGGAAAGATCGGTATTCTCGTTCCCGAAACCGGAAGGTTCACGGTTATAAAAGATGCCGTTCCCGGGATAAAGCATGGCGGACAGGGCGGATTGCTCGATGTGGCCGTCCCTTTGGATTATACCGCAGGAGACTGGATCTATTTTACATACAGCAAGGCGGTGAACGGTGAGGGAGCAACGGCCCTTGCACGGGCCCGGCGAAACAAAAACCGTCTCGACAATTGGGAAGATCTCCTTGTTACCCGCTCAGCCGCAGGCGGCAGCAGGCACTTTGGCAGCCGGATTACCTTCGACACCCAAGGCCACCTCTATTTTACCGTAGGAGACCGGGGGATTCGCCCCACGGCCCAGGATCTGTCAAATCATGCCGGATCCATATTAAGGCTGCATATCGACGGCAGTATTCCGGATGACAATCCGTTTTTAACGGTAAAAGATGCACTTCCGGAAATCTACAGCTACGGCCACCGCAACCCCCAAGGCATTGTTTTTGATTCCCTGAACAACCGGCTCTGGACCATAGAGCACGGCCCCAGGGGAGGGGATGAAATCAACCTGGTGCTGCCGGGACGGAATTACGGATGGCCAAAAATCTCATATGGGAAAGAATACTGGGGCCCCTTACACGTGGGTGACGGCACCCATAAAAAAGGGATGGAGCAGCCGGTTAAATACTATGTCCCCTCCATCGCCCCCGGCAGCCTGATTCTCTATTCGGGGAAAGCATTTCCGGAATGGAAAGGGAACCTGATGGCAGGGGCTTTGAAAATGGAGCATATCAACCGGCTGACAGTCTCTCCCTCCGGAACCATTGTCTCGGAGGAACGCCTGCTGGAAGAACTGCAAGCCCGTATCCGGGCATTGGCCGAAGGTCCGGAAGGATGGATCTATTTCTCAACCGACAACGGAAAGATTTACAGAATACGGCCGGCAACGGTTAAAAAAAGAGAGCCATGACATCTGCTGTTGAATTGTTCCATCCGGTGATCCAAGAATGGTTTAAGAATCGGTTTCAACACCCCACAGAGGTTCAGGAAGCGGCCTGGCCCCTGATCGCAAACGGCAACCACGTCCTGATCACCGCGCCCACGGGTTCGGGAAAGACCCTGACGGCATTTTTATGGGCGATTAATCGGCTTGTAACCAGCGAATTGTTACGGGACCGGACCCGTGTACTCTATATCTCACCGCTCAAGGCACTGAACAACGATATCCAGCGCAATCTTAAAGAACCGCTGGAAGAGATCACACGTCTGTTTGAAGACCGGGGAGAGGCCGTGCCGGATATCCGGGCACTGACCCGCAGCGGGGATACCCCACAGGAAGACCGGCGCAAAATGATCCGCCGGCCGCCGGAAATCCTGATTACCACCCCGGAAAGCCTGAACCTGATGCTCTCATCCGCCTCCGGCAGGCATATGCTGGGCCACCTGTCGTCGGTCATTATAGATGAAATCCATGCCGTTGTGGGATCCAAACGCGGGGTTCATCTCATCACGGCCGTGGACCGCCTTGTCCGGCTTTCCGGGGAATTCCAACGAATTTCACTCTCCGCCACCGTCAAGGAGAAGGATGCGGTCTCATCGTTTGTCGGCGGATTCAGGATGAAGGGTCCGGCGTTGGCCCCCCAGTATACACCCAGAACGGTTGAACAGGTTCAATCGGTTCAGAGCAAACAATACCGGATTCAGGTCCGGTACCCTGAAAAAGAACCGGATGAAAACCCGGATAAAAACAGGGATGGAAAAAACGAATCGGTCTGGGATACCCTTGCCAAAGAACTGGTCAAAATTATCGAACAGAACCGGTCAACCCTCTTTTTTACCAATGCCAGACGGCTCTGTGAAAAACTCACCTTTAAAATCAACCGGCTCTCCGGCCGTCCCGTGGCCTATTCCCACCACGGTTCACTGTCCCGGCAATTGCGCCATGATGTGGAACAAAAACTGAAAAACGGAGATTTAAAGGCGATTGTCGCCACCAGCTCTCTGGAGATGGGCATCGATATCGGAAATCTCGACGAGGTGGTCCTGGTCCAGAGTCCGCCGTCCGTATCTGCTGCGGTCCAGCGGATCGGCCGGGCCGGCCACCGGGTTGACCAGGAGAGCTGCGGAACCATCTTTCCGGCCCACCCCCATGACCTGATCCACTCTGCCGTACTGGCAAAGGCCGTCGACACCCAGGATATCGAACCCCTGCTGCCCATCCGGGCACCCCTGGATGTCCTGGCTCAGATCCTGGTTTCCATGACCGGGGTTGAAACCTGGGATATGGATGAGCTGTTTGCCTGGATCCGGACCAGCCTGCCGTACCGGTATCTGACCCGGCAGCAGTTTGACCTGGTGTTGAATATGCTGGCAGGCAAGTATGCACAGACCCGGATCAGGGAACTCAAGGCCCGGGTTTCCATCGACCGGCTGGACAATACCGTGGCCGGTAAAAAAGGGGCGTTACTGGCCCTCTATATGTCCGGCGGCACCATCCCGGACCGGGGGTACTACCAACTGCGGCACCAAGAGACCCATGCCCGGATCGGCGAGCTGGATGAAGAGTATGTCTGGGAGGCGAAAATCGGGCAGATCGCCACCTTTGGCACCCAGAACTGGAAAATCAACCGGATCACCCATAATGATGTATTTGCCCTGCCCGTGGGAAACCGGGTCATGGATGCCCCGTTCTGGCGGGCAGATGAAATCAGCCGGGATTTTCATTTCTCCCGGCAGATCTCAGGGTTTCTTGAATCCGCCAATGAAAAAATCAACGGCAAAACCGAACAAAACGTCTTTTTAAAGGAACTTGAAACCGACTATCACATGGACCGCCCTGCGGCAAAACGACTGGTCCGGTTTCTGGCCCAGCAAAAAGAGGCCACCGCCACCGGCTTGCCCCACCACCACCATCTGGTGCTGGAATATGTCCGGTCCGGTCCGGACGGCAGCACCGGTTCCCAGCTGGTGCTGCACACCCTGTGGGGGGGACGGCTGAACCGGCCCTATGCACTGGCGCTTGAAGCTGCCTGGAAAGAGAGATTCAAAGAAAAACCGCAAATTTTTCCAGGCAATGACGCCATCGTCATCCAGCTCCCGCAGAAAATCGGTCCGGAACAGGTGCTCGGCCTTGTTACCACCGCCATCCTGGAGCCGCTTTTACGGAAGCAATTGGAAGGGTCTGGATTTTTCGGGGCACGGTTCCGGGAATGTGCGGGCCGGGCCCTTCTGGTCACCCGGAAAAAAATGAACCAGCGGATGCCGCTGTGGATGACCCGGCTGCGATCCCAAAAAATCATGGAAAGTGTCCTGGAATACGAAGATTTTCCCATTCTCCTTGAGTCCTGGAGAACCTGTTTCCGCGATGAGTTTGACATGCCGGGGCTGATGGAAATGATGGCCAAACTGGACAATGGCGAGATCACCTGGTCGGTCGCCCATACCTCCCGCCCCAGCCCGTTTGCCGCAAATATGGCCTGGAACCAGATCAACCAGTATATGTATCAGGAAGATCAGCCGGCCTCTTCTTCTTCCAACCTGGGAAACAGCCTGGTCCGGGACATGGTCCTTTCCCCGGATTTGAGACCGGCGGTCCCTCAACAGATCGTCACCGAATTTGAGGCCAAACGGCAGCGGCGGGTCAAAGGCTATGCACCGCAGTCCTTTCGGGATCTTGTGGACTGGCTCAAAGAGCGGGTGGCCATTCCATGGAAAGAATGGCTGGAACTGCAGGATGCCATCCGGCGGGATGATCATAAGGGAATGGAGATGTTATCGGAATCCGGTCAACAGAAAATTCTCTGCATGGTGCCACGGGAATCCGACAGCCCGCTGATGGTGGCGGTTGAAAGCATTCCGGATATTCTGGCGGCCTGGTATCCGGCAGGCCCGTCACCTGTTTTTACACATCTGGACGGCAGCCCGGCCAATATAACCTTCCCGTCAAACAGAAAAACAATATCCCAAACCCGTGAAGACACCGGTGCGGATGAGACAGGCATTGCTCTTCTCAGCCAATGGCAAGAGTTTTACGGTCCCAAACCGATTGGTTTTACGCAACAAACACTGGGCATTGAAAAAACAAGGCTGGATTTGCTGTTCCATGCACTGACCGGATCCCGGACCTGGATCTCCGGCCGGCTTATTCAGGACGGCCAAGAAGATGATATCTGTGATTCTGAAAATTTTGAAATCCTGCTGCGCATGGCAAGAGCCCGGGCAATTCCCGATTTTCAGGCACTTGATCTAAAACAATTATCTCTGTTTATCGCCCGCCACCAAGGGCTGACGGATTCCCTTGACGACACGGACGGCCTGTTTCAATGCCTGGAAAAACTGACCTGCCTGCCCGTGCCTGCCCATTTATGGGAGAGCGATATCTTTCCGGCCCGGATCCGGCCCTATCACACGGCATTTCTCGATACCCTCATGCAGGAGGGTGAACTCAGGTGGCAGGGATATGGCAAACAAAAAGCAGCCTTTTACTTTGAACCGGACATGGATCTTCTGATCACCCGTGAGCCTGATTTACATCCGGATTCAGATGCGGCCGGGACACCCCCTATTCCGGAACCATCCCGATTTTTTGACACTGAATCCGGCCGGCTGGATTTTACGACGCTTCTTGACCGAACCGGATATGACGCCTCAACACTCTGGGACCGAATATGGCACGCCGTATGGCAGGGAGACCTGTCCAACGATACCTTTTTAGCCCTGCGAAAAGGCATTGAAACCCATTTTAAATTTTCCCATGATCTGAAAACCGGTGTTGAAAAACGGCCGAGGCGAAGATCCGGTCGGCGCCCGGGGAGACGGCCTGTCGGCCGGACCGGTTTCTCAAAATGGCGGGGCGCTCTGCCCCCCGGCTACTGGTTTAAACCGCAGATCCCGGACCATCCGTCAGATACCCTTGAACAGGAAGAGTTAAACAAAGACCGGGTCCGGCTGCTGCTGGACCGATACGGTATTCTTTTCAGGGAATTACTGCAAAAGGAAATCCCTGAGTTCAAATGGGCCTCTGTTTTCAGATCGCTTCGAATCATGGAGTTGTCAGGAGAAATCCTGGGCGGTTATTTTTTCAAAGAGATTCCCGGCCCCCAGTTTATATCCCGGCAGGCGTTCAGAAAATTGACCCTTCCGTTGCCGGAAGATTTTATCTACTGGGTCAATGCCGCAGATCCGGCATCCCTTTGCGGTGTTCCGGTTGAAGGGTTAAAACACAAACTTCCCAAACGCCTGGCAAGCACCCACCTGGTTTTTAAAGGGTCTGATCTGATGCTTGTTTCCGAGAGGAGCGGAAAATCCCTTTCCATATATTGTTCACCCGGCGATCCCCATTTCAACCAATACCTGGCACCGTTAAGCCATCTGTTACACCGGCAGTTCTCACCGCTGACCGCGATTACTATTGAAACCATCAACCGGGAAGATGCGGCAAAAAGCCCCTATGCAGCCGGTTTTGAAACCCTGTTTGACACGGTCAGGGATTTTAAAAAATTAGTATTGTACAAGAAGATCATATGAATCGGCTCCCTTTTATTTCCAATGGGCGGCAACCGGATTATAATAAAGAGTATAGAGATATGCTTCAACCGATTGTGATTCAAAACTTGAACGGTTTAAACATTCACTACAGGAAACAGATATGCAGAAAAAAAAGGCAGGCCGGTATGTTAAACAGACAATTCAGATCCTTATCCGGGTTATCATCCCGGCCGCTCTATTTTTTTGTATACCGGTTTTTTGTATGCCGGTGGCAGGATTTGGGACCCAACCGCTTCAGCAGGCACCTTATCGGGAGGCCGTGCGAATCGGAACCATCGCCGACGGGTCAATAAATGAAGTATCCGGGCTTGCAGCCTCTTACAGGGATAAAGATCTGCTGTGGATGATCAACGACAGCGGCCATCCGCCCATTTTATACGGGATATCCCGATCCGGTGTCAAACGGGCTGTTTTTAAAATTGAAGATGCCGTCAACACGGACTGGGAAGACATAGCCCTTTTCCGATACCAGGGTGAGAGCTACCTGTTAATTGCAGATGTCGGTGACAACTTGGCCCAAAGACAGTCCTGTACGCTCTACATTATTCGTGAGCCGGACAGGCTCGGGTTTCAAACCGACAGGCCCTTGCCGTTAAAAATCGTATCCCGGATCCGGTTTAACTATGAAAACGGCCCCCGGGACTGCGAGGCCGTTGCCGTGGATATAAAGAATAAGCAGGTACTCCTGCTCAGCAAACGCGAGAGCCCGCCCGCTCTCTATCAACTCCCGCTGAAAATGGATGAACCCCGGACCCGTTACACCGCCCGGCAGATCGCACCCCTTACCACCATTCCCAAACCAACCCTGTCGGATCTAAAGAAAAAATACGGGAAATACCGGTCACAGCCCACATCAATGGATCTATCGCCGGATTCAACCACGTTAATCATTTTAACCTATAAACACGCGTATTATTTCAAACGGGATCGATCCCGCACCTGGAAGGAAACTTTTAAAAATCCGCCCCGGGAAATAAGACTTCCCCTTCCGGACAGCGGGGAACTCCGGCAGCGGGAAACCATCTGCATCAATCCCCACACCGGAGAACTGATCGTGACGTCGGAAGGCCGGTTCGCCCCGATCTATTCTCTACAGCCAAAAAGGTTGTAAGCATTATCTTTCAATCTGTTTGAGATTATGATACCCAATGGACCGGATGGATAAGATCAACCGGTCAGGAATCCGGACCGAACGCCAAAAAAGACTTTGAGGAGTCGTTTGATGCACCTTGTACCGTTTACGGAAGAGGATTACCCTCTTTTGATCGACTGGATACCGGACGAAGAATTCTGCATGCTCTGGGCCGGGCCCGTTTACACGTGGCCGCTCACCCTTGAGCAGATCCGGTGCCACCAGAAAAAACAGGAAATTAATGCGTTCATTCCCGTGGAAAACAATCAGAGCATCGGTTTTATAGAGATCGTTAAGATATCAGACCGGGAGGTCCGGCTCTCCCGGGTGCTGATACGCCGGACATCTGACAGGGGAAAGGGATACGGCAAAACCCTGATCGAACTGGCCGTGGATCATGCCCGAAACCGGTTCAATGCGAAACGCGTCTCTCTGGCCGTGTTTGAACACAACGGACAGGCCATCCGATGTTATACCTCTTTAGGGTTTAAAATCATCTCCCGTAAAGAAAAATCCCGCCGCTTTAATGGGAAATGGTGGCCCTTACTTCGCATGGAAAAGCGCGTTTAAAAACGGCACGATTGGTTTAAAAATGGAGCGGCTGGTCTAAAAAGCGTTTCATTTCGCGGGTGACAAATTCCCATCCTTTTTTCCCAAGGCTTGGCCGGTCGATAATCAGGTGTTTGAACCCGGGATTCAGGTTATTTTCCGAATCCGGAATCCTCAATAGGGCCCAGCGGCTGACCCGGTATCTTTGCATCATCGTTTTAATTCCGTTATAGCTGACAACTTCATCATCCGGATGCATCATCACCAGAGTGTGGCTGTTCAAAACATGATATGCCATTCTTGAATGAAAGCCTTTCAGCAGTTCGAACAGGGCATGGTAGGCTGCCGAAGCCGTTGCTTTCGGGTTGGCACGATAGGCCTTCGGGGTTCTGGAAGGAATAAAGGGAAGTATCTTTGTAACCGGTTTGACAAGGTAGACATAGGGTCTTAGAAAAAGAGAGGGGGCCAAAAGAACCTGTTTTGTGAAAAAGGATTTTCCAAATTTTAACTGGGATTCCAAAGCGACCAGCCCGCCAAGGGAATATGCCACAAGGATTTTTTCAACACCGGGATATCGGTGATCCAGTTCACCATATCCGGACATAAAATCAGACTGCCAGGACCGGGCCGTCACAGAGATCATATTGCCGAACGGTGCTCCCCCGTGACCCCGGAGGGTTAATCGATAGACATGGAAATCCAGGGAATTTAAAAAAAAGATGAGTTGCCGCCACTTTGAAGGCTTCTGGTTCAGTCCGTGAATCAACAATACCACAGCCCTGGGAGTCTCTGTATCAGCCGTAAACCACCGGCTCATCTCCGATTTTTTATACCTGTTTTTTAATTCGTTTTTTCTATAATATACCGGATTGAGCCGATCCCCATCCATGGCAGACTCATGTTCTGTATAATCGTTTGCTGATATTTGCCCATGGGCTCGATTTTCAGGTTTCAGCAAAATTCTAACCCCCATTGATCAACCGGTTCAAAACTAAGAAAATGATCCGGATAAATTAAATAGTTTCTTTATACTTATGGCATATTATGTAAAAATATGAAAAGTCAAAAAGAGGAGAAGCCCCATTATGACAATCGCACAGATCATCAGTTCCGACGGTTATATCGGTAAACTAAACAAGCGGAAAAAAGAGGAGACCCTGCTGGATGCCCAATTTTATTTTCCCCATGTTTCAGATTACATCCAGGGGGCGATAAAGGAAAACAAGCCCTTTATCTTTTCAGCCAGAAGCGGCAATGCCCAGATCGGAATCAAAACAGACCGTTCCATTGGGGAAAAACCCGTAATAGAGGGGTCTAAACTGCTGATGGAAGGACGGATTCAAAATCTTAACCCGCTTTTGGATCAGGCCCTGGACCTGTTTAAAAAAGGAGATGAGATCGGCAGGGTCGCCATCCTTGATCCGGAACTCAGGATCAGTGATGTCCGCCACTATTTGCACAAACGCTTATTTGTGGGCACCCGGGTGGAACAGGGGTTTTATAAGGGGTTTGATATCGGGGAAGAGATCGATCCGGACACGGGAAAACCCTGCGATTATATTTCTGTCCATCTGGAACCTTATCAATACCGGTTTGAACCGGACGCCATCAATCCTTCCAGTATCGGTTCGGTGATTAAAAAGGGGAGGAGCGGGCTCAACAAAATCCGGTCGCGGGTTCAACTGGACCTGGAAAACAATTTCCTGGCTCCCGAACAATTGTTTGTGGGTGCCGTTAAAATCTCTTTGGGGGATATCATCGGTATTGTGGACACGATTGTTGAGCCGGATCAGAGCCGGATCGAACATCTGCCGGCGCGGATACTGGACCCGTTCCGAACCTTTCGGGACCGGCAGGTGGAATTATACAATTGGGGAGACCAGAGCATCTGCCTGGCGGATATCAGGGTACGGATCCGGTTCTTCAGAACCCGTAACCCATTGACCGTGCCGCTGGAAAAAACAAAAATCAAAAACGGTTACCGTCTGTATGATCTTTTGACGACCTCTGAAATTCATCATCTCTTCACCTCCATTGAACCGGATTCTCTGGGGATGATCATCAACAAGGGAAACTTTATTCAAATCCCGGAAGCCTCCGATTCAAAGGGAGAAGCCCAGCTGGAGGTGATCAAAAACTGCATTTTCGAGAGCACCTTTCGAAAACCGCCCAGCAAAAAGACCGCCACGGAAAACGGTTATCAAAAAACCATTGAAAAACTCTCCGTGCTCGGCGGAGTGAACAGCCGGATTTTCATCGGGCATGAGTTTCCGACCCCCGAAGTCATCGATGCCCTGCGAAGAAGCGGCTTGAGAACTTTTTTGATCAAAACCCACAATCCCTCGTTTGAAGACTATTATATATCAAAAATGATCCAGCTGACGCACACCCGGCACTCGGATTGTGAATTTTTAAGATATGATGCGCAAATCGATAAATTATATACATTTTATCACGGCTGTTTTATGGAGCCCAATGATAAACCCAGATTTGATGCGGTTCGTTATTGGTTCGCCTTTTACGGCTCCCATACCAAAGATGCGGATAACCGGTTGATGATCGATCTGTTAAAACACCTTGCCGCCGCCTTTGGAAATACAATGGGAATCGTCCACGGCGGAGGGCCGGGGCTGATGAAAGAATCAAATGATATTGCCCGACAGTACAATATTATGAGCATCGGGGTCGCCATCGACCTGGAAGGGGAAAACCAGAAGTCTTTAACCACCTGTGACGGTCTGATCAAATACAGAGAAGGGCTTCGGCTGTCCCGGCAGGATCATATCCAAAAGTTGAGCAATCTGCCCATTATCAACACCGGCGGATACGGAAGTGCAGAGGAATTATCCATCTCCATCACCTCCATGAAACTGCATGAAAATCCACTGGCACCGGTAATCCTACTCGATCCGGCCGGACTCTGGGAAAATGCCAGGCAGCAGATCATCAAGATATCCCAGAAAAATTACGGACCCAAATTTACCCCGCGTCTGGTGAAACCGTGTAAAGATGCAAAAGAAGCCCTTGGCGAACTCTCCCTGTTTTTAAGCCATCCTGACAACTGGTATAAAAAGAACAAGATCCCAAAGCAGAATGTGGAACTGGCCAGGGAAAAGTCCATGCGGATAAGAAGAAAACGGTTTCAACAGTGTGACGTGGAAATCTTTGACAGACCCAATGACCGGTTGTCGTTTTAAACAGAGATAGGCACCGGAGATTATTACGGCATCTTATTCAATCCGCAGATATCGCTCCTTTTTTCCTGACCATCTCAGCTGCCCTGTCAAAGTGCTGCCCCAGGGTATCCGGACAATGGGAATCCGAGCTCAATACAATGGGAATACGCCGATTGACCGCCTCCCGGATAATCCACCGGCTCGGATATTGTTCTCCCACCGGGTGGTTGAATCCGCCCATGTTGATCTCCATTTTCATGCCCTGGTTTCGGATCGTATCAAGTGTTTCCAGGACCAGGTCTCGATAGACCGGATCGGATTCATCAAAATAAGTTTGATTGACATTATGTTTTTTAAGCACGTCCAGATGGCCGGCAATATCAAAACGCCCGGTTTCAAATGCGGCTTGAGCCGTTTTATAGTAAGCCCGGTAAAGGGCCTGAATGTCCATGTTAAACCCCTGCAGCAACAAGTCGAACTCTTCAACCGTTCCGTTTACCATGCGGTAAGTATCATTCACCATGAGCCGGTGGACTGATATAATGGCCACCTCCCATCCCGTATCCAAAATCGAATCCATCCACGATTGGTACTCCGGCACATACTCCATTTCAATTCCCATATCGATGTCAAGCCGTCCGATATACTTTTCCCGTGTCGTGCCTACAGACGCCCGGTATGCCGCTATATGATTCTCTGCCATGGCGTACCGCGTGTCAAAGGGCAGGGGCATATGATCGGTGATGGTAATCCGTGACAACCCTTTTTTAACGGCCGCATCCGCAAGTGCCTCAATGGATGAAGATCCGTCTGAAAAGACAGAGTGCATGTGGTGGTCATGTGTTGTGTCGATATTCATGTATTGCGCTTCCTTTTTGCCGGAGATATTCAGATTGGATTTTTACAAAAATTAATATCTTAATGATAGAAAAAGATGAGTTTTTGATTGGCTTTTTATTGCTGTTAAAAACATCAGTCTCTTTCCATCCGGTTATCCGGCAACCCTGAACCACCATACAGTCCCGCCTGCTGCGTTGCCTGCGGTGGTTCCTCCCTGCGCGTATGGCTGATACGCCCTCAGTCGTCACGCCTTGTCGCCTTGCATCCGGCACCTTGCTGAAGGCCAGGGAAGGGTTGCAACCCATGGACCACATGCGAAACAAAAATTGGATGGTGGATTTGGGGCAAACTCTTTTCTTGACTTGATATGAAAAAAAGTTTTAAAGTGAAACTCTAATTTCAAGTTTCAGGATTTCCAATTAAATTGACCGGCTGGAGGGGATATGTTCACAAAAAAATACCTTAAGACCAAACCCGTCTGCAAAGTCAGCTTTAAAATTCTCAAAAAAGAGATCGGTGCTGCAAAGACGGTTAACATCATCGGAGAATGGAATGACTGGGATGTTGAAAAAGGAGCAATGAAAAAACTAAAAAACGGGGATTTTTCTTACCAGGTGGATCTGGATACAGACAAGGCCTATCAATTCAGATATCTGGTGGATCATAAGACCTGGCTCAACGATAAAAGTGCGGATGCCTATTATCCGTCTCCTTATCCCGGCATCGATAATTCCGTCATCGCCCTGTAATGAATGATCTGGGCCGCCGAAACGACCTGATTCCCAGGACAATCAATCATTCTAGTCGCCTGATTTTAATTAAAACGCTTGCAATTGAAAACAAAACGGAATAGTAATGGAAGGTTTTAACTAAAATAATCAGGTGTAAAATGACATATGATGTAATTATTGTCGGCGGTGGCCCGGCCGGTCTTTTTGCGGCGTATCATTTAATCGAGCATTCAAATTTAAAGGTATTGATCCTGGAAAAGGGAAAAAATCCTTTAAAGCGGAAATGCCCCAATCATCATCTGCAAAAATGCGTCCAATGCGATCCGTGTAACATCCTGTCAGGAATCGGCGGCGCCGGTCTGTACTCAGACGGAAAACTGAATTTTATTCCAAGACTGGGGAAAACAGACCTCACCCAATTCATGACACTGCCGGCCGCCCAGCAGCTCATCGACGAAACAGAATCGATCTTTACCCGTTTCAAGATGGACGGGCCCATCTATCCCACCAATATGGAAGATGCCCGGCAAATCAGAAAAGAGGCCAAACGATTCGGCATCGATCTTTTGCTGATAAAGCAAAAACACCTGGGATCCGACAATCTGCCCAGCTATATCGCCGGGATGGCAGACGATATCCGGGACAAAGGGGTTGAAATCCGGACCGGAGAAGATGTTCTTGACGTCATCGACACCGACGGCCGGGTCACAGGCGTTAAAACGGATAAGGGAGAATACCAATGTGCCAACGTTATCCTGGCACCGGGCAGAATCGGTGCCAACTGGATGGCACAGCTGGCCCAGAAACACGGCATCGCCTTAAGCCAAAGGGGAATAGAGGTGGGGGTAAGGGTTGAAGTCCATAATGATATCATGGACGATTTGTGCAATATCATCTATGACCCCACATTCTTTGTCCAGACATCAACCTATGATGATCAGACACGGACATTCTGTACCAACCAGGGCGGATTTATCTCGCTTGAAAACTACAAGAAATTTGTTTGCGTCAACGGCCATGCATACTCAGATAAAAAATCAAACAACACCAATTTTGCCTTTCTTTCCAAAGTGGTACTGACCGAACCGGTTACCGACAACCAGGCCTATGGAGAATCCATCGGCAAACTGGCCACCCTCATTGGAAACGGAAAGGCCATATTACAGCGTTTCGGGGACTTGAAACGGGGAAGACGCTCCACCTGGAACCGGATTAACAAAGGATATATCGAGCCGACCATGACCAACGTGGTTTGCGGCGATATTGCCATGGCACTGCCCGGAAGGATCCTGACCAACCTGATCGAAGGCCTGGAGGCATTGAACCAGGTCGTACCCGGTGTGGCCAACGATGAAACCCTCTTGTATGCACCGGAAATCAAATTCTTTGCCACACAGGTGGAAACCAGCGAACACCTGGAAACATCAATCAAAGGCATGTATGTGGCGGGTGACGGACCGGGAGTGGCCGGAAATATTGTCTCTGCTGCTGCCACGGGTATTATTCCGGCCAAACGGATTATAGAAACGGATCAAAAATAACGATCCGAAAGACACCGGATCAGGTTCATCTTTTACTCGGGAAAGTATGTGGCACATGCGTCATCCGACTCCCATGCCATGACCTTGGAGACCTTTACATCTTCTTCAATCGTTTCATCCAAAAAAGCCTGAACCTGATCGGCAATATATACTGCGATCCGCTCCGAGGTCGGCTGAACCTGCTTAAACATCTCCAGCTCGTTTAAGAACTTATGATCCAACTGGCCGTCCACAACACTCCTGACAGCCTTTTTAATATCACCGAAATCGGCAAGTACACCGGCGGAGTTCAATTCCTTACCGGCCACACACACCTCCACGTTCCAGTTGTGGCCATGCAGGTTCTCACACTTCTGCCCCACCATCGAGAGTTGATGCGCCCCTGCAAAACGACTCTTCACTTTCAATTCAAACATAATAATTAACCCGCCGTTTTATTAGAGATTTTTAAAAAGATTTTTCAATTTATTGGATATTTTATTTGAATCCAGCCGATCAAACTCTTTGAGTAAATCAGCCTGTTTCTGATTCAACCGGGTGGGTGTTTTGATGATTACCTTGATGATCTGGTCTCCCCGCCGGCCGTTTCGAAGCGATGCAATCCCCTCTCCCCGGAGCCTGAATACATCACCGTATTGAGTCCCCTTGGGAATCTTTAAAACCTCTTCACCCACCAGTGTCGGAACCTGTATTTCATCCCCGAGAGCGGCCTGGATTAAAGAGATATCAATCGCACAGATCACATCCGTGTTATCCCGCTGGAAAAATTTATGGGGATTGACATTGATCACCACATAGAGATCCCCCGAAACGCCATCAGGTGTCGGCGCGGCCTCTCCTTCCCCTGTCAGTCTCAGTTTTGATCCCACATCCACGCCTGCCGGAATTTTAACCTGAACTTTTCTCGTGATTTCGACCCGGCCTGCTCCCCGGCACTTTTTACAGGGATGTTTGATAACGGTTCCCTGTCCCTTGCAATACGGACAACTGGTTTTTACCTTAAAAAAGCCCTGGTTCTGGATAAACTGCCCGGTTCCCTGGCATTGGGAACAGGTCTCAGGGCGGTGGCCTTCATCACAGCCGGATCCCGAACAGGCATCACACATGTTCAACCGGGGAATGGAGATGGTCTTTTCCGTCCCGAATGCCGCTTCCATAAAATCAATGGTCATATTGTATCTAAGATCGGCCCCTTTTCGATTTCGCTGACTCCGTCCGGAATTCCCAAACCCGAAAAAATCTTCAAAAATATCGCCGAAACTGGAAAAGATATCTTCAAATCCGCTGGGGCCGGAATGTCCGGCACCTTCCAGGCCTCTGTGCCCGAACTGATCATAAATCTGACGTTTGTTATCATCATTTAGCACCTCATAGGCCTCGGATGCTTCTTTGAATTTTTCTTCCGCTTCTTTATTATCCGGATTCTTGTCCGGATGAAACTTTATCGCTTTTTTACGGTATGCTTTTTTGAGCTCTGATTTTGAAACATCTCTGGCAACGCCAAGCACTTCATAGTAGTCGCGTTTTTCTGTCATATTCCAACCTGTTCCAGTCTTTTTTGAGGCCCTGTTTTAAATTGTATTCCAGCCTGTGTTATGGTACCTTGCCAAACCGCCTTTAAGAAATAACTTAAAATAAACCAGAAATTCAGGTTGTCAACGATGAATAAAGAACTTGATTTTGTCAAAACAATGTTTGACCGTATTGCCCCTCGGTATGACTTTTTAAACCGATTTTTAAGCCTGCGGCAGGATGTTTTTTGGCGCAGGGAGATGGTTAAATCGGCGCGGCTGGAAACCGGATCCCGGATATTGGACGCGGCCTGCGGAACCTGTGATGTCTCCTTGGAAATCGATCGTCAGTTAAAGGGGGAGACCACTGTTTTCGGACTCGATTTTTCATACGGCATGCTGAAATCCGGACGTTCCAAACTGTCTAAATCCGGTATCAGAAATATCTCATTGCTCAATGGCGACGCCCTTTATCTCCCCTTTTTAAAAAACCGGTTTGATGCTGTTTTTATTGCTTTCGGAATCCGGAATATCATGGACCGGCAGCGGGCCGTTGATTCTTTTTTTGACATCTTGAAATCCGGAGGGCGATTGGTTGTTTTGGAACTGGCCACACCTGAAAAAGGCGTGTTGCGATCGTTATACCTGTTCTATTTCAAAAAAATTTTACCCATGATCGGATCCTTTTTCTCAAAGGATAACCATGCCTATTCTTATTTACCGGAATCGGTTTTAAAATTTCCCACCGCCCCTGAATTTTGTAAATTCCTTAACCGGGCCGGGTTTGAAAAAATCAGATACAGGCAGATGACGTTCGGTATTGTGACCTTGTTTATCGGCTACAAACCTTAGCCCCTCTGTTATCACTTCAAAAGCATTGAAATTTCACAGCCGGGACATAACCCGCTCTGGTCATTTTCACCGCTTTAAAAAAACGATAGCCATCCTAAACCGGGGAGGCCTCTCGTTTTAATCACAGCAGGCTGCTCTTTTTCTTTTTACGGGTGCCCAGCCCGAAAATAAATCCGACGATCAGGACACCGGGACCGATCAGATACCATCGTTGAATTTCACTATGAGAGTCGGTTTCCAATTTTTCAATTTTTTCAGCCTGGCTTGCAAACTCTTTCATCGTGGTATTGTATTTTGCCTCTAAAGCTAAAAATTGTCCGGATTCCTCTTTCAGTTTATTATACTTTTCCTGTATCTCGACCAGCGTGGCATTTTTAACAGTCAATTGCCGGTTTTCCTCTTCCAGTTTGGCCAGCCGTGACATCAATCCCTGGTTTTCCAGCTGCAATTTTTCAACCACCAGCGCGTCCGGAACCTTTTGAGTTAAAAACCTTGAAAGTACCCAGCCCTGCTTTCCTCCCATGGTTTCCACCTTGGTCCAGTCTTTCTGTTTTTCAACAATAACAAGTTTGGTTCCTGATTTAAGCATCAGAACGATCTTATGCTCCACTCCCGGACCGGTCCGCATGGTAATTTTTGTAACCCCTGTCACGTAAATGTTTTCAGCCATGGCGTATGAAAGGGAAAAAACAAGAATGAGAGATAACGCCCATAGGCTGTGCCATACTTTTTTTATCACGGTTCCAGTCTCCTGTTAAAAATAGTCTGGTTTAATCAATACCAACCCCATCCATTACCATTGCAGATCGCCAAGATCAATATGAAATTGGGTTGGCCAAAAACGGCTGGTTTAAAAATCTGATTTATCGGATCCGGATTCTAAAAACTGAACCGGTGTCATGGTTTTAAAACTATCCGTATGAACATATTTAAGCAGAACCATAAATACCTCTGGCCCCTGGAACCCGAAAAACTGAAATATCGGATCTCTTTTCCGGGTCAAAAACCGGTTGTCCGGATAGCCGGGAACCTTATATATCCGTCTTAATTCGGCTTCTCTGTCTCCATTCACCCGGATGGGAATAAAGTGTTCGTTCAAATAGCGAATCACCTTTGAGTCGGAAAATGTCTCTTCATCCATTTTCACACAGTACGTACACCAGTCGGCTTGAAAATGGATAAAGATTTTTTTATTTTCCTGAACCGCTTTTTCTACACCTTCCGCATGGCCCTGCCAATTAATTGTTTCACTTTTTCCAGCCAATGGAAAACCGATTATTAATGCAATCAAACCGGCAATGCCATAGTTTCGGATCATAATCCATTCTCCTTTTAACCATATATATACCATACCCAATCCGATAGAATAAGAACAGATTCTATTTCATCAATTCCTTAGAAACCACATGTGGAATTTGTCTTTTGGCCCGATTGCCGTGCCTTGAACTAAAACCAAAATATTAATTATTATAAGGTACCTTTTTATTTTAAAAAAAGTTTTCACTTTTCCAATCAAGTCTTGTATAACTATTCAAACAATTCCGAACGATGATTCATTGATACCGGGTAAGCCTGATCACCTCCGGCGTGCCCTTAACTAAGAGGAGGGATAGATGGCTGATGTCCAGTGGAACACCCCGTTTTGGCCTGAAGGTGTAGGAACGGATTGCAATGATTACAAATTCCCGGTATTTAAATTTCTGGATGATTCAACAGAACGTCATCCGGATAAAATTTTTACGGTATTTAACGGTGCCACAAGAACCTTTGCCCAGGTGAGTGATACGGTGAACAGAATTGCCGCTTTTCTAGCCGGAAAAGGCATTTCAAAAGGGGACAAAGTCGCCATCTTCCTGCCCAACTTACCGCAGTTTCCGGAAATTCTTTTCGGCATTTTAAAAGCCGGGGCTGTTGCGGTAAACTGTAATCCGGTTTACACCGCCCCTGAACTGAATCACCAGCTCAAAGACTCCCAAGCAAAGATGGTCTTTTGCATGGATCATCCCACCTTTTATCCCAATACGGTCAAAGCCGTTGAAGGTACAGGCGTGGAGACCATTATACTTTGCAATATCAAATCCTACCTGCCAAAACTCAAGGCCGTTCTGGGCAGTCTTTTGGGAAAAATTCCCAAAGCCGACAACGTTGACCCGTCTCACCTGATGTTTGATGATATTGTTGCAGCATCCAGGCCGGAGCCACCGGCCGTGGAGATTGATCCTGAAAATGATACGGCCGTCATGCTTTATACGGGCGGTACAACCGGTCTTCCAAAGGGGGCGGAACTGACCCATACCAACTTTACCTATGATGTGATGGCCATTATTGAATATGCCAGGTTTGATCACGGAAACGGTACAAAGGGGGGGGAAACCATGTACGAAGGCGGATTCCATTCTTTTCTGGGGGTGTTGCCCTGGTATCACAGCTTTGGGATCACCGTTGCCCTGCTGATGTCTGCAAAACTGGCGGCCCGATTGATATGCATCCCGGATCCCCGGGCCGGAAATCCGCCTTTCACGGAAGTTCTCAAGGCTGTCCAGAAGTACAGGCCCACTTTTATGCCGGCAGTTCCGACCATTTTTGTGGCTTTTACCAACCATCCAAAAATCGATGATTATGACCTCTCCTCTTTGATGGGCTGCTTTTCCGGCGGCGGCCCCCTTCCGCCGGAGGTCTGCCACCAATTTGAGGAGAAAACAGGCGCCATTATTTTTGAAGGATACGGGCTGACTGAAACCGCACCGGTGGTCAGTGTCAATCCCACCAACAAAGAGGGAAGAAAAATCGGTACCATCGGCTTTCCCATCCCGGGTACGGACATAAAGATCCTGGATCTGGAAAATCCGCTCAAAGAGCTTGAAAGAGGGGAAGAGGGAGAAGTTGCCGTCTGCGGCCCACAGGTCATGAAAGGGTATTGGATGCAGCCTGAAGCCAATCAGGAGTCCTTTGTCAACATTGACGGCAACAGATACTTTCTCACCGGTGACATCGGTAAAATTGATGATGACGGATATATCAGCATCACCGATCGGAAAAAAGACATGATCATCGTCGGCGGATTCAATGTTTACCCCAGAAACGTTGAAGACATCCTGTACACCCACCCTAAAGTCGAGCTGGCAGCCGTTGTGGGCGTTCCCAATGAAAAAAGCGGGGAGCAGGCCAAGGCCTTTATCAAATTAAAGGATGGTAAAACCGCTTCTGAAGAAGAGATCAAAAATTTTTGCAAGGAGAACATGGCCGGATATAAACGTCCCAAAGAGATCGAATTCAGAGATGAGATCCCTGTCTCCAATGTCGGAAAAGTACTCCGACGGGTGCTCAGGGACGAGGAGCGCGAAGCCCGGAAAGAATAATGTCGATGGCCTTGCCGGCAATGGTCAGGCCGAACACACCCGGGACCCAGCAGATTGTCCCGATGGGCGGCCGGCTCCTGCCATGGTCCTTGAGTGCATCAACGGAATCCTGCTTTTTATAGGGCTGTTTATTCAACGGTTTCTCCGTTGAATAAACAGCGTGGATTCCCTCATATATCCCCCGGCGGTGAAGCCGCTGCCGGACCACCCGTGCCAGGGGACAGGTGTTTGTTTCACTGATATCCCCGGATCTGATCAGGGAGACATCCGTCCGCCCCCCCGCTCCCATGCTCGACACCACCTCAAGCCCCATCTGCCGGGCGGCCACCAGCAGATTAATTTTTGAATTCAATCCGTCAATGGCATCCACGACCACATCAAATCCATCATCCAATAAATCACCCAAGCTGTCCGCGTTAATAAATGAACGGTGAACGTTTATGCTGCAGCCCGGATGAATATCTTTTACCCGTTGGACGGCAAGCGATGCTTTTTCAACCCCGATGGTTGAATGCAGGGCAAAGAGCTGGCGGTTGATATTGGAAGGGTCCACCCGGTCAAAATCAACCAGTTGAAGATGCCCGATACCGGTTCTTGCCAGGGCTTCAACGGCAAACGAGCCCACTGCACCCAGGCCGAAAACCGCCACCCGGGCCGATTGAATCTTTTTCACATTCTCTTCACCCAGTAATTGTTCCACCCTTGCGAATTGATTTATCGGGCTGATCGGATTATCCGGGCCTATTGGATCATGGGAAGCGGTTTGACCGGAATAACTCTCTTCTCCGGTCCGCTCAATTTTCGATCCATTTTTTTTATCTAAAGGGAGATCCGTCATTCCTCTCCTTTTTTATAATCGATTCAAACAGTCTTAAACTGTTGGTATGGGCCCGGCAGATGAATTCATCAGGGTCGGCATCACTCCTCCTGGCGGCAATTTCTGCAATACCGGCCAGATTAGCCGGCTCGTTTCGACCGGTTAATTTTATACCGGAGAAAAACGGCAGTATATCGGGAGAATCAGTCTCTATTACAAAACGGTCCGGAGAAACCCTTTTCAATGCCTGAATCCCCTTTTTTGCCCCCGGATGGGTCACAGATCCTGAAAAGGAGATATATAATCCGTATTTTTCAAACACCGGTACCATATCTGCCGATCCGGAATAGGAATGAATCAGGCCAGGTGTCTCCAATTTCCCCACACGTTTTAAAATATGAATCAGGGTATCCCATGCTTTTCTGATATGGATGTTGACCGGCCGGCCCATCTCCCTTGCCAATGCAAACTGATACTCGAAAACCTTAATCTGGCGCGCTTGATCTGCCTCTTTATCCACAAAATCAAGTCCGATTTCCCCCACCCCGGACGGTATCGCCATCAGGTAATTTTCAAGTTTTTTTTCCCACTCCGCCGACACCGAATCGATAAACCAGGGATGGATACCAAAACATGGGGCAACGGACGGGTGATCCATGGCAAGATTCCGGGTCAACTCAAAGTTCTCTTCCATGGTGGCACAGGTAACCATGGTTTTTACACCGGCGTTTACGGCCCGGTCAATAATCACGGAAAGGTCCGGTATGATTCTGGAGTCATGCAAATGGCAGTGAGAATCTATAAACGGCATAATGCGTTCCAAACATCGGCATGTTGTGGGGCTGACTGCCGGCCCATGTCAAACCGCCATTAATCCGGTTGGCCGGTTAAAATCCGTTTACATGCCCATCCGACCCGCTCAACAGCCAATTCAATATTCCAATTTGATTTATCCCGTTCCCCGGTATAATTCGATGCGGTACGGACCTGCACCACGGGCAGACCATACAGGGCTGCGACATGGGCCGACGCCGCCCCTTCCATGGATTCCATCACCGGCTGGTATGTCATATATATCTGGCTTGCCGCTTCAAATGTGGCTGTTATGGTGGAAACGGTAATAAACCGGCCCCTGGCGATTTTAAACGCCGTACCGGAGCGGGCGTGGTTAAGGCGGCTGTATACGGCATCTGCAGATGGCTGATCCATGGGATAGACACCGCTTCTGCTTTCAGGGAAAAGTGCCGACAGATCAAACGGAAGGGGTTTGTTTCTAAACGGCTCCCACCCCACACCGGTATGAACGTAATGTTCACGCAAGGCAACGGCGATGTCACCGATACCATATCCGCTCTCTTTAAATACACCTGCGATTCCGGTCTGAAGGATCAGACCGGGTTTCAATTTTAGATCCGGACTCTCAAGAACGGCTGTCAGCGCATGGGCGGTGTTAAATACCCCCGGTCCGGTAATAACGATACCGAACGTGTTGCTACCCATTGATCCTGAAATCAATCGAATTCCCGACCGGGTGGTGGTTTCAGACCGGTTTGAACAGCCAGCCAAAAAAGAGGCCATCTCAAACTCAGTGGCACTTAAAATCAACAGATCAGGAGTCATGGGATTGCCTGATTTGTCCCGGTTATGATACTTTCTCAGTGTAAACCTGGGCAGCCTTATACCCCAGCTCAAAAGCATTCAGATTCATGTCCAGAAATGCCGGTTTTGTTCGCCTTTTAATGGCTTCCTCTACATTTTCCTTTGTAAATCCAAGACTGCCGTTCTGAATCAAAGCACCCAAAAGAACAATATTCACACTCTTGGGACTGCCTGCCTCTTTTGCCAGTGCCATGGCATCAATTGCCACAAGGCTGGCACATTTTTCTCTGATCAGCCGTTTGACATCATCCACTTCCGGGTATACCCCTTCACCAATGGAGACGGTAAAAGGCGGTACCGTCGCCGTACTGGTTATGACCTGAGTCTCTTTACTGCACCGGTTCAAGGCCCGAAGCGTTTCCACCGGTTCAAAGCCCAGCAGGATATCCGCTTCTGCATCAGAGATAATGGAACTTGTGGCATCCCCGAATACGATGGCCGACTCTACAACCCCGCCGCGCTGGGCCATGCCGTGGATCTCGCTCATCCGGACCGGTACGCCTGAAATCAGGGCGGCTTCGCCCAGGACCTTGGAGGCCAGAAGGTTACCCTGACCACCGACTGCTACTATAATTAATCTGATTGTTTCCATTGATGATATCACCCTTTCAGAATTATTTTTTTAATGGCGTAATCGCATTTTCCGGACAAATCTGTGCACAGAGGGCACACCCCACACAGGTATCGGCATTGATTTTCACCCGGTCGTCCTCAATGTAGAAAGACTGGCACGCAATGCCGGTGATACATTCCTTATGATCCACACACCGGTCCGTAACGGTAAATGCCCTGGGTTTCAGCATATCCTGTCCCATTGCATACAAGGCACAGGGCTGTCTTGAAATAACAACGGAAACCCCTTTATAAGCCAAGGCTTCCTTGATGATTTCAATACTCTTTTTCACTTTAAACGGTTTGATAATCGACAGATGCTCCACACCAATGGCCCGGACCAGGGTTTCAATATCCACACGGCCTTTTCCGGCCACGCCGAACCGCTCCATATCCACACCCGGATGGGGCTGGTGACCGGTCATGGCCGTGCTGTCATTTTCAAGAATAAAGAGGGTGAAATTGTGATCATTGAACACGGCGTTTACCAACCCGGTAATACCGGAATGAAAAAAGGTGGAATCCCCGATAAAAGAGACGACTTTCTGGTCGGTGGCCTGGCCGAATCCGCAGGCGGTGCTGACGGAAGAGCCCATGCAGATCACAAAATCGCCGGAATTCAGGGGAGGCAGGAACCCCAGGGTATAACATCCGATATCCGTGGGAAAAATCACATCCATGTCCTTGGCCGCCTTTTGAACTTCATAAAAAGTGGCCCGGTGGGAACAGCCTGAACAGAGATTGGGCAGACGGCCCGGGATTTCAGGCAGATCGGAAAGATCCAGTTTTTCTTTCGGTGTATAGGGCACGTTAAAAAAATCTGCCGCTTTTTCCCTGACCATGGCCGGATCATATTCAGACAACCGTGAGAAGAGTTCCGGAGACTTCCCTTTAATCGGAATCGTTATGCCGGCTTCCTGAGCAAAGGCTTTGACGGCCTCTTCCATAAAGGCTTCCCCTTCTTCAACCACCAGTACCTTTTCACAACCCGTGAGAAAATCCTTGATGGTTTTTTCCGGCAACGGGTGGGAAAATCCGATCCGCAAAATTCTGGACTGATCTTTTATACCCAGATCTTCCACCGCATCCGTCACATAGTGGAAGCTGACCCCGTTGGAAATAAAACCGAACCGGCCGTCGCCCGTGACGGTATTATACTCCGATCCCTCTGCAATGGTTTCCGCCGTATCCATTTTTTCCAGAACCGTTACATGAAGCTGTCTTGAGACGGAAGGCACCGTCACACACCGGGAAGGTTCGCGGATAAAACGACCTTTGGTCTGAACCGGTTTAATATCACCGAATGTGACAAAGGCGTTGGAGTGGTTGATACGGGTGGTCGTACGGAATAAAACCGGCTGTTTCAGCTCTTCGGACAGCTCAAACGCATATGCCACCATATCTTTGGCCTCGGTCACCGAGGACGGCTCCAGCATGGGCAGATTGCCGAATTTGGCATAATACCGGTTATCCTGCTCATTCTGGCTGGAAAACATGGATGGATCATCTGCACTTAAAATAACCATTCCGCCGGTCACACCGACATAGGCCAGGGTCATCAGCGGGTCAGCAGCCACATTCACACCCACATGTTTCATCATACAAAAAGTTCGAAGCCCGCTGTTGGCTGCAGCGGCAGCAACTTCCAGCGCCACTTTCTCGTTGGTGCTGTATTCAAAATAAAGATCCGACTCCTTTGATATCTGAAAGAGATTCAAAGAAATTTCAGAAGACGGGGTACCGGGATAGGTGGTTGCAAATGAAACACCGGCTTCAATGGCTCCCCTTGCAATGGCTTCGTTTCCCAAGAGCATGATTTTTTCTCCCGGGCTCTGCTTTAGTAACTTGTGCATACGTTCTCCTTGATTTCAGGTTTTCGTGCCGAAAAAAGCAGCCCAACCGCATGGTAACCGGATCACGCCCCTTTGATAAGAGCCGCATATCCTCTCTTTACCTCAACGTTGCATAAAAATTTTATCATAAAAGATGAAATCAGTTGGCGGTACAACAAAAGTTTTGAAATTAAAGATGCTTTCAAGACTTCATCATAAGTGGGTTCCGCCATTTCATCTTTTTTCAGAAATTCTTTACCCTCCGGGAAAAGCGTGAAGATCCCATCTTCTTCGTTCCCAAGGTTTTGCGGTAGATTACTACAGCGGCAACCTTGGCGCCTTGATGCCGGAACCTTCACGCTTTTTGCAACGATGAGGTAAACAGATAAAAATCTCTCGAAAGCTTCAGTTTTTATGCCTTAGGTATTGGGTCATCAAGTGGGTTGAACCATATTGAAAGAGGCTATACGTTCGGTTAAACGCATCATATATTCCCATTTGACTATTCATTTTTATCCCGTTATAGCGGTTATTCAAAATAACGTTCCGATTCAGTTTCTCATGTGAATGGTTGAGCAGCAAATGACACCGAAGCTGCCGATCCTTTCAGAGAACTTGATATGATTAAGGTCTTTTTTTCGGAACATTTGTTTGTCATTTGTTAGAATTTCACATGAAATTCATAAAAGGAGATAAAAAAATGGATATAAAAGGGGTTAGCAGGGGGTTGATTTTTTTATTTATCGGCTTGAATCTATTCTGGTTTTCCAACACTCTAATGGCAGCAGATCTTGAAAGAAAAATAGTTGTATATTCAACTCATACTGAATCCATGCTTGAGGCGGTTGCAGATGAATTTGAGAAGCATACCAATGTAACCGTGGATTTCATCAATCTTAAAGGGGCACTTGCAGAGAGGGTCCGGGCTGAAAAGGCAAATCCCCAATCCGATGTCATGTATGGCGGACCGTCTTCCATCTATCTGGAATTAAAAGCAGAGGGGCTGTTTGAGGCCTTTTCCCCCTCATGGGCGGAACAGGTCGATCCATTGTTCAGAGACAGTCAAGATTATTGGCACGGGACGATCCAGACACCGGTTTTAATGTTTTACAACAGTGAAATGCTGAAAAAAGAAGAGGCACCCCGTGACTGGAGTGATCTTTCCAGGCCGGAATACAAAGACAGACTGGTTTTCAGAAATGCCCTGTCTTCATCGGCCCGGGCCACGTATTCTTCGTTGCTGCAGCAGTTTGAAAAAAAGGGCCGGCTCTCCCAGGGGTGGGAATTCTTGAAGGCTGTGGATGCAAATACAAAACGGTATTACGGCAGCGGTTCCCTCCTATTTCAGTCCGTAGGCAGGAAAGAGGCCGCGATCAGTTTTATGGTACTCAACGCGGTTATCGATAATAAAATAAAGAATAAAATGCCTTTGGAAGTGATTGATGCAAAAAGCGGATCTCCGGTAATAACCGACGGGATTGCCCTGATAAAAGGGGCAAAACACCCCAATGCCGCCAAAGCGTTTATCGATTTTGCCGGTAATGCCGAAACACAGGCCATGCTGGCCAACCGGTTCAACCGGCTGCCCACCCATCCGGTTGCCATTGCCGATTCGCCGCCGTGGATGGCGGATATCAAGTTCCGGGTTATGGATGTTGACTGGGGGGCGTTGGCGGCAAAGCAATCCGCCTGGATGCAGAAATGGGATGCAGAAATCAAAGATCACGGAAAAGATAGAAAATAGAATGCCGGGTTTTCCGGATATCCCTGTTTTTCATCAACCCATGGAGCCGGAAACCGGGGGTGAAAAGGACCAGGCGGGAAGGGTTGTCTTAACGGATATAAGCAAGTCCTATGACGGGGTCCTGGCCTGCGACGGTATCCGTCTCTCTGTAGAACCGGGAGAGTTTTTCACTTTTCTGGGACCATCGAGGTGTGGGAAAACAACCATCCTCCGGTTGATCGCCGGATTTATCCGGCCTGAAAAAGGCAGTATTCATATCGGAAACACGGATGTAACCCGGATGGATGCGGAAAAGCGCAACATCGGCATGGTGTTTCAAAATTATGCTCTCTTTCCCTTTATGACCGTGCGTGAGAATATCTCTTACGGGTTGAAGATTCAGAAAAGGCCCCCTGCAGATGTCCGTAAAAAAACAGCACATTATATGGAAATGGTCGGTCTCACCGGTTTTGGCGACCGGAATATTTCCGAGCTTTCCGGTGGTGAACAACAGCGCGTGGCACTGGCCCGCTCCCTGGCCGTTGAACCCCGGGTTCTGCTGCTGGATGAACCGTTGTCCAATCTGGATTCCCGGCTCAGGGACAAGATGCGGGGTGAAATCAAAACACTGCAGAAAAGGCTTTGCATTACCACGATTTTCGTCACCCATGACCAGAGGGAGGCGTTGACCATGTCGGATCGGGTGGCGGTTTTTGATCGGGGGAAATGCTTGCAAACCGGTTCTCCGGAACAGATTTACTCAAATCCGGTCAACCCTTTTGTAGCCGCGTTTATCGGTGAAACCAATCTGTTTAAGGTCAAAGCCAAAAACGGGGTGTGTTGTATCGGAGACGGTATAAATATTGTGGTAAACAATCCGGTTGATGGAGGATACATTTCTGTCAGGCCCCAGGATATTCTGCTTTCAACCGGTCCAGGCCCCAGGATATTCTGCTTTCAACCGGTCCAGGCCCCAGGGAAAACAGTATTCCAGGGCAGGTGAAAGACCGGCAGTTTAACGGTATGTCCACGGATTACTCTGTTTTAGTGAAAGATCTTCAGTTCCGGGTCACTGTTCTGAACACCTGCCGTGCCGTGCCGTCTTTCCCAGTGGGGGAAGAGATATTTCTCTCTTTTTTGCCGGACAGTATTCATGTCCTCCCCGGTTGAACCGGACCGTTCCATGGGAAAATCTTCCATGAGAAAATCACGGATACGTTTCTCCACCATCCGGTTGCTGGGGGTGGCATTCCTTTTATTCTTTCTTTTCGGATATATTCTTTTTCCTGCTTTAAAGACTTTGCAGGTCAGTTTGGTACCCGGGGAGGGAGAGGCCGGTCTCAGCATCTATATTCAACTGGTTGCCAATGATGCCCACCGGTTGCCCTTGGTGAACTCGATTCTTCTGGGTGTTTTGAGTGTGCTGGTCTGCGGTGCTGTCGGAACCACGCTTGCCTTTTTGATCCACTTTTTCGAATTTCCGTGCCGATCGTTTCTGGACAAGCTGCTTTTAATTCCGATTATGCTGCCGGGCATCATCATTGTCTTTTCATTTGTACAGCTTTATGGCGAAAGCGGGCTGGTTACGAAAACCGTTCAGATACTTTTGAATCTGGAGAAGCCGCCCTTTGATTTTTCAGGATTATCCGGGATCTTATTTGTCCATGCCTATACCCAATATGTCTATTTTTATATCAGTGTTTCCATTGCCGTGAACCATATTGATCATTCGGTTATTGAAAGTGCCCGGAGTCTGGGAGCGTCCAAGGCAAAGGTTTTCGTCTCAATCATTGTCCCTTTTCTGACACCGGCCTTTGTGGCCGCTTCCGTGATTACCTTTATGTCCGGGATCGGATCGTTCACAGCGCCCAGTATCATCGGGGGGGGATTTAAGGTGCTCACCACACAGATTCTGCTGGCAAAAGCCAATAATTAGTTTCTGTAGAAAAACGTCAATTTTGCTCAAAGCCAGTTTTAACAAAAAAT
>JANQML010000031.1 GCA_028280105.1 Desulfobacula sp.
TGATGAGGTCTTAAAAGCGCCTTTAAATTCAAAGCTTTTGTTGTATCGTCAACTGATTTCATCTTTTATGATAAAATTTTTATGCAACGTTGAGGTTTATTTTGATACAGGGCAAACGCCTGTAGAATTGTCACGTTTTTCTGATCATTCATAATATTAAATACTTAGCTCTCTGTTAAAAAAATATCTGCGCTTGCCTTCATCCTGTAACCATCTGAAATCATTTATACTGATTTTTACATGCAAAGACCCTGTATTTTAATATACAAATTAAAATAGTATACAACCCCTTGCATAAAGAGTTTGAAATAAAAATATCGTTTTCATGGCTGTTGCATCGTAACGCTTACTTTTTCACAGAATCGACGGCCGGAAAAATGATGGTAAAAAGGGTTCCTTTGCCCGGGGTGGATTCAAAATCGATCACCCCATTATACGTATCTGTCAACCGGTGGATAATAGCCAGTCCAAGGCCGGTTCCGTCCGGCTTTGTGGTATAGAACGGATCAAAGATATGGCGCGCCTGATCAGAGGAGATCCCCTGCCCCGTATCTTTGATCGTTAAATATACCCGGTTGTTACGTGATCTGTACAGCCGGATCGTAACACGCCCGGATACCGGAATCGATTGAGCGGCATTGGTTAATAAATTCCAAAGAATCTGCTTAAAGTGCGACGGATCGATAAAAACGCGGCAGTCCGGTTTCATATGGGTTGAGAACTCAACCTTACCGCTCCATACCGGATCATTGGAAAATAATTCCACGATCTCCTCTATCATCTCGGACAAAACAGTTTCACATGCCTTATCCTTACGCGGCTTGGAAAACAACCGAATATTATTAACAATATCTTTGAGCCGGTCCGTTTCCCTCAGAATAATCTGCATCAGCTTGTCTTCGTACGATCCGGGTTTTGTATCCTCGTGCAGCAACTGGATAGAACCGGACAGCGAAGCCAGCGGATTCTTTACCTCATGGGCAATCCCTGAAATTATTTCATCTATGGCCTCCATTTTTTCAACCCGCTTCAAATGCGTTTGAGTGATCTTTAAATCCTGTTTGGCGACTTTAAGCTGCAACGAAAGAATACCGCTTAAGATCGCAACGGCAAAACAGGCCAGAATCACAATCACGATCCGGTAAATAATATGGCTTTCATCAAGGGTGGCTGAAAGGTCGGTCCCGTTGCGGAGCGGTGTGATCAACCCGTAATATTCCAACTTGATTAAAACCGCATACTGCAGACTGGATAAGGTGGCGATAATCATGCCGCCCTTTTGAAGCAATAACATGGCCGAATAGATAATGACGACCAGGTAGAGAAAGGTAAAGATTGAATCATAACTGCCCGTAACAAAGATAATCGCTGTGACGATAACGGTATCCAGACAGGTCTGGAAAAAAGCAAGAATAAGATACTTATCCGTCCAGTTGAGCCAGTACAGATATACGATGGATAGAACAAGAATAAAGGCGGCAATATTGTACAGGGTTAAAAACGGCTGTGAAAAAAACGACAAATGCTGTTGAGACGTAAACAGGAGACCGGACACGATGAGCATAACGGCAAAACATGCCCGTAACAGAATCAGCCATCGAATCTGGGATTTTAAATCAGATTCTCCTTTTACGTCTTGAACCGTCACTTTTAGTTGATGGCGCCGGCCATTGTAAAAATCGGAAGATACATGGCAATGACCAGCCCGCCGATCACCACGCCTAAAAAAACCAGCATAAACGGTTCGATCATGTCTGTCAGATTTTTAACCGCCTGATCCACCTCTTCATCATAAAAGTCGGCAATTTTCTCCATCATGGAATCCAACGCACCGGTTGATTCACCAACGGCAATCATCGAACAGACCATTGACGGGAAAACCCCTGATTCAAGCAGAGGGTCCGCCATGGACCGCCCTTCGGAAATACCGATTTTAACGTCCTGAATGGCAAACTCGACTGTTTTGTTTCCCGATGTTTTTGCCACAATATCAAGGGTTTCAAGAATGGATACCCCGCTTGAAATCATGGTACTGGTCGTTCTCGTAAATTTTGCCACTGCCACTTTACGGATTAAAATACCGACAACCGGCAATCGGAGAAAAAAATCATCCAATAAAATCCGGCCTTTTTCCGTGTTGTAAATCCGCTTAAAAATAAAACCAAAAATAAAGATGCCGCCGATAATCCATCCGATATTTGAAATGGTAAAATTACTCATGGCAATAACCATCAGGGTGGGTGCCGGAAGTGCGGCGCCGAAATCGGCAAACATTTCTGAGAAGACCGGAATAACGAAAACAAGTATAATTGCCACAACAATCGCGGCAACGATCAGGGTGATGATCGGATAGGTCATCGCCCCTTTGACCTGCCGCTTGAGTTTGGCCATCTTTTCCATATAGCTGGACAGGCGTTTTAAAATAACGTCCAGGATACCGCCGGCTTCACCCGCAGCCACCATATTGATGAACAATTCGTTAAAGACCTTTGGAAACTTTTTCAATGCATCGGCAAAGGTTTCACCGGATTCAACCGATTCTTTAATTTTCTTCAGATTCTTTTTAAAAGTGGGATTTTCCTGCTGGGACTGAAGGATATCCAGACATTGCAAAAGGGGAAGGCCTGCGTCGATCATGGTTGAGAACTGCCTGGAAAAGATGATGACATCCGTTTCTTTGACCTTGGGTTGAAGAAAGGCAACATTCTCAAAAAGGTCTTTGGGTTTTTTCTTTATTTTACCTGCCGTTATCTTTCTGCGTTGAAGGCTGTGCCTGACCTGGTCAACAGATTCGGCCTCCATCTCGCCTTTAACCTTTCTTCCTTTTGGGTTTTTCCCCTTCCAAATATAAGTATCGGGCATCAAAATTTCCTTAAGATAAACTTTTAAATCGGAGTCGGCTTGCCAGGGCTGCTTTTCAGCCCCGTACCATTTGTAAAATACAGACAGATATACTATATAAATTTTATTAATCGATTACAACAGGAGTTATTCGTTGGCAAAAAAAAACAGATTCATCACAGCCGATACTATTATTACCAGTCACGTTAATGCCGATTTTGATGCCATAGCCGCTATGCTGGCGGCCCAGAAACTCTACCCGGATTCGGTCATCATCTTCCCGGGCTCACAGGAGAAAAACCTTCGGGATTTTTTTATCAGCGCCACCAGCTACCTGTTTAACATGGCGGAACCGTCCTCCATTGATTTTTCAGCCACCCGCCGTCTTGTGGTGGTGGATACCCGTCAGAAAAACAGGCTTCCCCACGTGGCACGACTTTTAGAGAAAACCGATCTGGTCATCCATATCTATGACCACCATCCGCCGATGAAAGGCGATGTAAAAGGGGAAATTGAAGTCATTGAAATGACCGGTTCGACCACGGCGATTCTCTGCCGGATCATGCAGGAAAAAAACATACGCCCCTCACCGGAAGAGGCCACGATTATGGCCATGGGGATTTATGAAGATACGGGTTTGTTTACTTACACATCCACGACTACCCAGGATTTTGAACAGGCCGGATTTCTTTTATCTGCCGGTGCCAGCCTGGAAACCGTCGTTCAGATGGTGGTAAAGGAAATTAAATCTGAACAGGTTGCCTGGCTCAATGAACTGCTCAATGAGATGAATATGCATAAGATTAACGGAATGGATATCCATGTATCGGTGATCTCATCGCCTTCCTATATTACCGATCTGGCCACCATTGTTCAAAAAGTGGTGCGGATGGAAAACCTGGATATCTTTTTTGCCGTTGTCCTCATGGGCAACAAAATCCATATCATTGCCCGGAACCGCCTTCCTGAAGTGGATGTGGGAAAAATACTGGGGCATTTCAACGGCGGCGGTCATCCATATGCGGCCTCGGCAAAAGTGGACCAGCAGACACTTGCCCAGGTGGAATTCAGACTGATCGAATTGTTACAAAAAGAGATTAAGACCATTCAGATTGCCAAAAACCTGATGTCTTCGCCTGCCATCACGATTTCACCCCGCAACTCCTGTAAGGAAGCCGGATCAAAAATGACCCAGTATAACATTAACACCCTTCTGGTGGTCGATCCGGAACAAAACATCTACCAGGGCTATATCTCCCGTCAGATCGTTGAAAAAGCGCTTTTCCATCAATTGTCCCATCTGCCGGTTGAGGACTACATGAACGTTGAAACCGGCTCTGTCGGGTCGGATGCGGATGTTTCACAGATTGAAACCATACTCATTGAAGGTAAAAACCGTATTCTGCCGGTGATTGACAACGGCCAGATCCGTGGAGTGATCACCCGATCCGATTTACTGAATTACCTGGTTCAACACAACAAGGCGTTAAACCGGAATGAGACCGAGCTGGGTATTCGCAGAAATGTAAAAAAACGGCAGATCGAAAATATTCTTTACCAGCGTCTGGATACCCGCACCAGAGAACTGCTGGAAAATATCGGACGCATCGGCCATGAGCTATCATACAATACGTATGTGGTGGGCGGATTTGTCCGGGATCTTTTATTGAGCAGGCCTGTGGAGGATGTGGATATCGTGGTCGAAGGAGACGGCATTGCCTTTGCCAGGGTGTATGCTCAAAATGAAGGCTGCCGGGTCAATACATTTAAAAAGTTCGGCACTGCCGTGATTATCTATCCGGATAATTTTAAAATCGACGTGGCCTCGGCCCGCCTGGAATACTATCAGACCCCTGCTGCACTGCCCATCGTTGAAAAGAGCTCGATCAAACGGGATCTGGCCAGAAGGGATTTCACCATCAACACACTGGCCATCAGTCTGAATCCGGATAATTTCGGTACCATGATCGATTACTTCGGAGCCAACCGGGATCTCAAGGATAAAACCATCCGAACCATTCATAATTTAAGCTTTGTGGAGGATCCCACGCGCATTTTCCGGGCCATTAAATTTTCAAACCGGTTTGGATTCAACATCGGCAAGGTCACATCCAATTTAATCAAAAATGCCGTCAAAATCGATTGTTTTAAAAATCTAAGCGGGCTCCGGGTACTGAATGAGCTGAAACAGATTTTCGAAGAAGACAATCCCATTCCAGCCATAAAAAGCCTTGAATCCTACGGACTTGAAAAGGTCATTCATCCGAATCTGGATATCATACCCAAAACATACCAATTGCTTGAATCGGTTAACAAGATCCTGTCCTGGCACGACCTGCTTTACACCAATGAACCGTACCCAAGATGGTCTGTCTATTTCATGGCACTTTTAAACCGATGCTCCTACACCGTTTCAAAAGAGATCTGCGCCCGGTTAAACGTTCCGTTAAAAGAACGGGATCTGTTTTTAGCCCGCCGGTATACGGCAGAAAAAAAATTATCCATGATTGAAACATCCGACGGATACACAAAGCAGGAGATCTACTGGGTGCTGATCCATTTTAAAACCGAATATATTCTTTATATGATGGCATTAACGGGAAATGAAAAAATCCGGAAAGACATATCCAATTTTTATACCCGTCATAGAAAAATCCAGCCGGTGATCAAGGGAAAAGATCTGCTGGAGCTCGGTTTGAAGCCCGGTCCGGTCTTCACCCGGATTTTAAATCAGGTGGTAAACGCCAAATTAGACAACAGATTAAAAACCCGGAAAGAGGAACTTGATTTTGCCGTCCAATATGCCCGAACACACAAACTTATTGATTAAATGGTTGAATTCATGATAGAGCCAATCATTTGTTTGTAACCAGGACCTTTCAGAAAGATATCAATATGAAAAATGCAGATTTTTTAACCGGCATCACAACCAGCGGCACCCCCCATCTGGGCAACTATGTGGGGGCGATCCGGCCGGCCGTGGAGACCAGTAAGAACAAAGAACTGGTCTCCTATTATTTTCTTGCCGATTACCACTCTTTGATTAAAAACCATGACCCCGGATTGAGGAGACAATCCACGCTTGAAATCGCGGCAGCATGGATCGCCCTGGGTCTTGATTATAAAAACTGCATCTTTTACCGCCAGTCCGATATTCCTGAAATACCCGAGCTGACATGGATATTGACCAGTCTGTCCGCCAAAGGACTGATGAACCGGGCCCACGCGTATAAAGCGGCCGTTGCGCAAAACCAGGCAGATGAACACAAAGATCCGGACAAGGGTATTACCATGGGATTGTTTTCATATCCCGTCCTCATGGCAGCCGACATTTTGATGTTCAACGCCGCAAAGGTGCCGGTGGGCAGAGACCAGGTCCAGCACCTTGAGATGACAAGGGATATTGCCGCACGATTTAACCATGTTTACAAAAAGCTGTTCATTCTTCCTGAAGTGGTTGTGGATGAGGACTCTGCCGTATTATCCGGCCTGGACGGACGTAAAATGAGCAAAAGCTACAACAATTATATCCCCCTTTTTGATACGGAAAAACGGCTGAGAAAGATGGTTATGAAAATCAAAACCAATTCCCTGGGGCCGGACGAACCCAAGGATCCGGAAACCTGTACGCTCTTTTCCATCTATAACGCCTTTGCCACCCGTGAGGAAACCCGGGCAATGGAAAAAAAATACCGGGAAGGAATTGCATGGGGAACCGCCAAACAGGAGCTGTTTGAATATATCAATGCCATCCTGGAAGGTCCGAGAAAGCAATATGAGGAACTGATCAAAAATCCGGGTGATATTGAAGCCATCCTTCAGCAGGGTGCTGAAAAAGCCAGATCCTTTTCTGTCCCCTTTCTGGATAAAATCAGAAAGGCGATCGGGATTGCCTCACTGGGTTAACCCCTTTAAACCTTTTATCTCATCCGGATTCAGATACCGCCATCGGCCCGGTTTCAACCGGCCGATCCGGATATTTGCCATACGGACCCGCTCAAGCCGGACAACCGTATTGCCGGTCTGTTTCACCATTTTACGGATTTGCCGGTTGAGCCCCTGTTTGAGTATAATTTTAAATCTGTTCTCAGATATCCGGTTAACCCGTGACCTGCGCGTTTTTTGATTGTCTATCATCATCCCGTCAGCCATTTTTTTTAACGCAGCGTCGGATATGGGACGCCCGGTGGCCACCAGGTACTCTTTCTCATGGTCATAGGAAGGGTGGGATAACCGGTTGTGCAGATCACCGTCATTGGTCATCAACAAAAGGCCGGTGGAATCTTTATCCAGCCGGCCAATGGGGTAAATCCGCTCCTCAATGTCGATCAGGTCCAGAATGATACGGCTTTTTTTTTGCCGGGAGCAGGATGTTACAACCCCTTTGGGCTTATTCACGGCAATATATATTTTTTTATCTTCCAGTTTCAACCGGACCGGCCGGTTATCAAAAAGGACCCGGTCGTTTTCCACATCGACCCGGGTTCCCAATGTGGTAATGACCGTATCATTCACACGGACTTTACCGTCCCGTATATATTCTTCGGCTTTTCGTCTTGAGCAGATGCCTGCATGGGCCAGATATTTTTGAAGCCGCATCGCTAGGTCCGGTAGTCTGCATTTATTTTTACATAATTTTCACTAAAATCACAAAAGAGATAGTGATCCGTGTATTCGCCCAAATTCAAATTAAGTTCGATCAGAATCTGATCCTGTTTCATGATCTGTGCCGTTCTCTTTTCCGCATCAGGCCCCAGCCATTGGCCGCCATGAACCAAGGCCTCTTTGTCGAACAACAGATCCAGCGTGTCCGGATTGATCCTGGCACCGGATCGTCCGGCCGCTGCAACGATTCTGCCCCAGTTCGGATCTTCGCCGTATATGGCGGTCTTAACCAGATTGGAATGGGCAACGGCTTCACATGCCTTGTATGCATCTGCTGCAGAGGCCGCACCGTTCACCTTTATTTCAACCAGTTTTGTGGCACCCTCCCCGTCCTTAACAATCTTTTTGGCCAGCTCAAGGCAGACCTCATCAAGAACCGACTGAAAAACGGATAGAGACGATTCAGATCGGATGCTCACCTTTGAACATCCGCTGGCCAGAGCCAAAAGGGTATCGTTGGTACTGGTATCCCCGTCCACCGAGATCCGGTTGAATGATTTTTCATTGGCAACGGTCAGCACCTGCTTGAGTGCCGGACCGGATATGGCCACGTCTGTACAGAGATATGCCAGCATGGTGGCCATATCCGGCCGGATCATACCCGACCCTTTGGCAATACCGGTGATCTCAAACGGGTGTCCGTCAATCTCACCGTTACGGGTAACGATTTTCCGGCAGGTATCTGTCGTTAAGATGGCATCGGCAAAATCTTCGACAATGCCGCTGTCAAGGGCCTGTTTCAGCGCCGGTATCCCGGTTGTAAATTTATCCATGGGAAGGGGGGCACCGATCACACCGGTTGAAGAGACCATGACCTGTTCGACTGAAATACCGAATGCCTCGGCAACGAGACGGGAACAGGTCTTGGCATCATCCATTCCCCTTTGACCGGTAAAGCAGTTAGCGTTTCCGGAATTGACCAGGACGGCCTGGCAGGAACCGTCTTGAATCCGCTCTTTCCCGAGGATAACAGGAGCGGCAATCACCTTATTTTTTGTAAAAAGGGCGGCTGCCGTACACGGAGAGGTGCTGAAAATAATCCCCAGATCTCTTTGTTTGTCTGTCTTGATTCCGGCAGATATGCCTGCAAACTGGAATCCTTTCATAAAACTGCCTCCATAATGTCCCGATCCGTTTATAAAGGGGTTGATTATAAAGCCGGAATCGATTCGTGTAAAGATTGAATCTTAAAACACAAATAAATCACAAGTTGTTTTAATTGGATGAATATTATCAGAATCCGTTGACACAAGGAGTAAAAGAGACAATAATTGCATGTGCAATCATTAATTTTTAAAAGGCAGATATGGATTCAACAGATATTGATAATTTTCTTGAAAGCTGTCTCTTCTTTAACACCAATGCCTTATCCAGATATTTATTAAAGATTGCACAGCAACATTTTTCCGAACTCAACCTCTCTCCTGCCCATGCATCTTTGATGCTCATGGTATATGACAATCCGGGAATCAGCCCCAAATCACTGGCACACACCCTGCACTTGACACCGTCTACCATTACCCGGTTTATTGACGCCCTGGTCAAAAAAGACCTTCTGATCCGGGAAACACGGGGAAAACTTGCCTTTATTTACCCCAGCTTGAAAGGTCTGTCACTAAAACCCGCCATTGCCAAAGCCTATAAACGTATGTATGAGGACTACACTCAAATTCTGGGTAAACAGGCGACCCATCAATTGAGCCTGTCCATTTTAAAAGCCAATCAAAGATTGTCCCAAGAATCGAAATAATGATGGAGGCCAATTTTAAGATGACCGTTGAGTATGACGGGACCGCTTTTTCCGGCTGGCAGAGACAAAACGACAGACCGACCATCCAGGGAGAAATCGAAACCGTACTCACCCGGATCCTGAATCAGCATATCCGGATTTCCGGCTCCGGCCGCACCGATGCCGGGGTCCATGCCAGAGCCCAGGTGGCCAGTTTCCATGCCCGGACCGATTTAACCGCCGGTGATATTAAACGGGGTGTCAACGCGCTTATCAAAGGCCCCATCGTCATCCGAGACTGTATCCCGGCTGAGCCGGATTTTCATGCCCAGTACAGTGCCAGATCAAAAGAGTATCACTATTGCATTTTAAACAGGGAGACCCCCTGTGCCATCGGGCGAAACTACCAGTGGCATGTCAGAAAACCATTGAACATCGACATCATGAATCAATGCTGCGCCGTGCTGATCGGAGAATTTGATTTTAAATCTTTTGAAAATACCGGCAGCCCGAGAACAAGCACGGTCAGGCGAATCATGCACGCCGGTATTGTTGCAGATTCCAAAGACCGCCTGCTGTTTAAAATCCGGGCAACCGGCTTTTTAAAATATATGGTGCGGAATATCGTGGGAACCCTGGTTCAGGCAGGCCTTGAAAAAATAACCCCGGCTGATTTCAACGCCATTCTCACTGCCTGTGACCGAACCGTTGCAGGCCCCACTGCCCCGCCCCACGGTCTGTTTTTACACCGGGTTTATTATTCGTGATCTTTGATTTTGCTCACATGGCGGTTATAGTGGGCGATAATGTCCCGCCTGTAAATCAGACCCAGCAGCTTTTTTGGATTATCCTCGGCCACCACGGGTAGAGCGTCGATATTTTTCTGGGTGAGCTTGAGCAGGGTCGTATTCAGATCTTCGGAAGGGGTCGTCGTGATAATATCTTGGGTCATGATATCTTTCATCACCACCAGATTTTCAATGTGTATCGTAAAAATCACCTCACGGATATCCGTGGACGAAAAGATTCCGATGAAATCACCATCTTTATTCATCACCGGGAAGTAGTGCTGTTTGGTACTGGGGAATATTTTTTTAAAATCCAGAAACGACAGGTCGACGTTGACACATTTCACCTCTTTGACCAGATGCCCTAAATCCCGGACTTTAATGGTCTGTAAAATATCCATCATGAATTCACCGGCATGGGCGGGTGAATCAACCCGTGATTTAACCTGGTTCTCAAAAATCGTCCATTTCTGACTCAGCAAATAGCACAGGGAACAGACCAGAAGACTGGGAAGCAGCAGATGGTAAGAGTTGGTCATTTCGCTGATAAAGATGATCGTGGATATCGGCGTATTGGAGGCAGCGGCAAAAAAACCGGCCATGCCGACGATGACAAATGATCCCGGATTGGTCACAACCGTCGGCAAAATCTGGTGAAACAGATTTCCCACAGCCCCTCCCATGGCACCCCCGATAACGATGGACGGCCCGAAAACACCGCCGGACCCCCCGGAACCGATGGAAAACGACGTAGTCAAAATCTTACCAAAGGCAAGCAATAACAGGGTGGGCACTGCCACCTGATTGAATATGGCCTGCTGGGTGATTCCATACCCGAATGCAAGGGTATATGGGAGGAAAAATCCGATAATTCCGGTTAACAGCCCGCCAATGGCCGGTTTAATATGGTTGGGAACATTCAGTTTCTTAAACAGGCCAATGACGCCGTAAAAGACTTTGATATAGAGCACGGCCGTAACGACCAGAACTCCGGCCAGCATAATATACGGCCCCAGTTCAAGGGGATTTTGAAACTTAAAACCAGGAGAATCAAATAAGGATCCCCAACCGAAAACCAGGCAGAAAATGCAATAGGCAACAACCGAGGAGATCCCCGCCGGGATAATGACTTCAGATTCAAAATCCGGATCACGGTACAAGACTTCCGCAGCAAAAAGAGCTCCTGCCAGGGGTGCGCGAAAAATACTGCCCACACCGGCACCGATGCCGGCAGCCATCATGATCCGCCGTTCCCTTTCGGATAAATTGAATTTAACGGCAAGAAAAGAACCGAAACCGGCTCCGATCTGGGCAATGGGCCCCTCTCTTCCTCCGGAACCGCCTGTGGTCAGGGTGATGGTGGATGCAATGGTTTTAATGAAGGGAATCCGGCCCCTGATCATACCGGCTTTATGGTGGTAGGCATCAATTGCCGCATCTGTTCCATGCCCTTCTGCTTCCGGTGCAAACGTATAGACCAGCCACCCTGAAACCAGGCCGCCCAAAGCAGGCAGAATAAGCAGCATCCAGCGATTGAACGGTGTGTCGGTGGAGGGGAGAAGCAGGTGCTCGCCGGCCGGGGAACCGGGTCTGTAACCGGCCATCAAATCCAGGAAATAGTGCATCCCCAGGCCGCACAGGTAATGAAAAACAATGGCACCGCAACCGGCTATAATTCCGATCAGAATAAAATAAAAAAGCCATTTCCCGGCCACGGCAATATTTTTCGAATCGACTCTTTCTCTAAACCCCATAATCAACACCTTTTCGGTCATTGATTTGAAAGAATAGCGAATCTCCTACCCGCACACGGCACAAGCGGTCTGATCAATGACATGCGTAACTTTGGATATGAGCAAAAATTAAAAAAAAACTCTGCGGTTTTATCAAGGGAAAACCACAGAGTTTAAAAAAACCGATATAATAAGGTTATCGTCTTTTTGATGCCTTGATCGGATTGATTTTTTGCTTTTTCTTAGCTGCAACGGTTTTGACATGAGTGGCTGTGTTGCAATTACCGTTTTTCCACTTTAACGAAGGATCTGGTGCGGCAATACAGTATACACCGGTTTCGAATTTTGACGTTCTCTGGCACCCGTTGCATTGGTCAATAATGGGAAGACAAGCGCCGCCGTTATAGCCGCACCCTTCTTTTGTCATGAATACGCAGTCATCACCTTCCCGAACAGTTGTACAAATCATAATAATTATCCTGTAAATTAATCGTTATGTTGGTCCGTATCTTAAGTGATAAAAAATAAATAACTTTATTCCATCACTTTTATTATCTTATCAATTATTCTATCAAAATTTATAACCTGAAATTTCTATCATGACTTTAGGAAATTGTCAATCATCCGTCCATTTTTTGACAATTATTTTTTTATAGGAAAATCGGACCGGGTAATGTATAAAAAGAGAATAATCAATTCAAATTATTTAAAAAAAGACCTTCAAAATGACAATAGAGATAGCCAAACAAGTACTTGAAATAGAAGCCAGCAGCATCCTCAACCTGTGTGAACATATCGACGGCTCGTTTAATACCCTTGCCACTGAAATCTGTACAACCAATGGCCGGGTGATTATATCCGGCATTGGTAAATCCGGATTAATCGGTAAAAAAATCGTCGCAACACTGATCAGTACAGGGACCAACGCCATCTTTCTGCACCCGGTGGAAGCCCTTCACGGGGATCTGGGCATGGTGTGCAGAGATGATATTTTTATTGCGATTTCCAATAGCGGAGAATCCCGGGAATTGATTCAACTGCTGCCGGAAATCAAGCAGATGGGTTGCCTGGTGGCCGGATTCACCGGAAACAAATCGTCTGGCATGGCAAAATTGTGTGACCTGGTCATCTATACGGGTGTTGAAAAAGAGGCTTGCCCGCTCAATATGGCACCCACGGCCTCCACCACTGCCCAGCTTGCCATGGGGGATGCCCTGGCTGTGGTATTGATCAACCGGAAAAAGTTTAAAAAAAGTGATTTTATCAAATCCCACCCGGGCGGAAAACTGGGACAGCGCCTCTCCTGCAAAGTGGGTGAAATCATGTTTGAAGCATCAAGTGCGCCCTGGATCGATTCCGGTTCAGCCCTGAAAGAGGCCGTATCCGTCATGGACCGGTTCAGATTGGGAGCCGTGTTTATTCTCAATCCGGAAAAACAGGTGATCGGAATCATCACTGACGGAGATATCCGCCACTGTGTGGCAAAAAACCAGACCCGGATGGATCAAATCCGTGTGGATGATATGATGACCAAAGCCCCCCATCGGTTAACGGCCGATACCTTTTTATACGATGCGCTCAATTTAATGGAGCGTTTTCAGATAACGGTCTTGCCCATTGTCGATGAGACAGACCGGCTTGAAGGACTATTACACCTGCATGATATCTTAGGCAAAGGCTCGTTTCAATACAACGGAGGCGGTTGATGAAAGAATACGATTTTTCCACGGATATTCCGACCCTGGGTGAGGCCAAAATTCTGTCTCCCCTGAAAACGAATCTGAATGCGGGTGAACCTGAAAAACGATTTGTATCGGATGATCAAAAGGTAGTTGTCGATGTCCAGCTGGACCATCTCCAGCACAAAGAGAAAATGATCGGTTTTGATCCTGCCGGCCCCAGGGAAATGATCTACTTTGATCCCAGCAAACTAAAATGTGCCATTGTTACCTGTGGCGGACTTTGCCCGGGACTTAACGATATTATCCGGTCCATTGTTTTGGAACTGCACCACATCTATCGGGTTCAAACGGTATATGGGATCAAATACGGTCTGCAGGGATTTATACCGGAATACGGCCATGAGGTGATAGATCTGGATACGGAATCGGTTTCCGGCATACAGAACAAAGGCGGTTCCATGCTGGGGTCCTCCCGGGGAACCCAGGATGTCGGGATGATTATCGACTGTCTGGAACGGCTGAATATCGGCATTCTGTTTATGGTCGGCGGAGACGGTACCTTGATGGCCTCCAAACGGATCGCCGAAGAGATCGACCGGAGAGAGTTGAAAATATCGGTTATTGCCATCCCCAAAACCATTGACAATGATATCTATCTGGTTTCCCGGTCCTTTGGATTTGATACGGCCGTGGATGTCGCCACCCTGGCCATTCGGGGCGCACACAATGAGGCCGTGGCCTATCCCAACGGAATTGCCTTGATCAAACTGATGGGAAGGCATTCGGGATTTTTAGCGGCAACAGCGGCCCTGGCTCAGCAGGATGCCAATTTTGTCATCATTCCGGAAGTCGATTTCTACCTGTACGGAAAGACGGGTTTTTTGCAGGCCCTTGAAAACAGAATTCAGCGCCGCAAACACGCGGTGATTATCGTGGCCGAAGGGGCCGGGCAAAACCTGTTTGATGAGCAGGATACAAAGTATGACCCGTCCGGCAATATCGTGCTGAAGGATATCGGATTATTTTTAAAAGATAAAATCTCTCAATGGTTTAAAGCAAAAGACATTCCGATCTCTTTAAAATACATTGACCCGTCTTATATGATCCGGAGCCTGCCGGCCAACTCCAATGACAGCGTTTTTTGCGGATTTTTGGGAAGAGAGGCGGTTCACGCGGGCATGGCCGGCAAAACAAAATTACTGATCAGCACCTGGAACAATCAATACGTCCATGTTCCCATGGATGCCTCGGCAGGAAAAAGAAAAAACTTAGACCCCCATGGCAGGTTGTGGCAATCCGTGCTGGAAGCGACGGGTCAGGATTCATATATCAATGATTGATTTCCACGAATTCTTGATTTTTAATCGTGACCAGAAAAAGCCTGCGATGGGCATTTCCGTTTTCATCAAAAACGGTAACACCGGTGGCGCCTTCATAAATCCGGCTCCCCTGGAGCGCATCCTTAAGTGTTTCCCGGGATGTAATGTTTGTATCCATGGTCGTTGAAAACAAAATCGACGCCGTATCATGGGCAATGGCTTCCAGAAACTGGGGTTTTTTGCCGAACAATTCCTCAAACGATTTTGTAAACCGGATTGTTTCCGGATTTTCGGATTGATCGAAAAAACCGTTTGCAATGATGGCATTCCGATTATACCCCCGGATATCCCGTTTCAACAAAGAGGGGTGATGCCACAGATTGGTACCGAGCAGGTAAACCCCTTTAATATCGTTAAAGGCCAGTTGGGGAAGTATCAACTTAATCCGGGACGGCGAATCCGGAATAAAAAGGGCTTGAAACTCAATTTCCACCTCATGCTCTTTTTCTTTATCCCGTCTTGGGTTTGGCCCCCCGGTGCCGTCCAATGGGCTCCCATCCCCCTCTTCATGACCCAAAGAATCCGGTTCAGGCTTTAAAAACTCAGGGATCGGATAGAATTCGCCTGTCAATTTTCTAAGTGCCGCAGTGAAATCGGTCCCGGTTCCGTCATAGGATTCGACACCGACCACCTCTCCCCCTTGGGCATCCACCACATCCCAAAACAGGTTCATGTAAGTTTTGCCGTATTTTTCATTGGGATACAGAATCGCTACCTTTTGTATGCCCCGATCCCCGAACAGATAGGAACCCAGTGTTTGGACCTGCATTTGCGGTGTGATAAAATTGGAAAACAGATAATCGCCCTGGGCGGGAAAGTCTTGTTTTTGCGTCAGTGCAATCAAAGGTATTCCCAGTGATTCAGCTGCCTGTCCGGCCTGCTCGACATTCAGCAGCGGCCCCACAATGGCGGCCGCGTTCTTTTCGTAAAGCCGGTGAACCGCCCGGACGGTTTCATCCGGATCCGCCCGGGTATCTTCGATCATTATTTTAAATGGCCTGGCGTATTTTTTAGACATCTCTTGAACGGCCAATTGGATACCGTCAAGGGCCCGCCGGCCGAAAAAAGCATACTTCCCGGTCAAGGGTAAAAGGCAACCGATGGTATCCCGCCCGAAAAGCGTATCATTGATCATTTCAAGCAGTTCAAGCGCCTGGGAGTAATACTGATGCTCCGGAAACCGGTCGATATAGGATTCTAAAACGATTTTTGCCTCTGCATACTTGTTCTCCAGGGTTAGATTCCACCCCAGCCAATATTGAATCAGCTCCCGGGGGATATGGATCTGTTTAAAATAACTGAAGATCTCGATATCCTGACTCGGTGTTTGGGCCAGCAGCGTCTCAATCAAAGGGATCAATTCATCCTTCTGAGCATCGTCTGCCTCAGCATATGCCTGATTATAGGCAAAAAGAGCTTCATGATAATTTCCTTGTGCGGCAAACTTCTGTGCTTCAGAGACAAGAATATCATATAAAGGTACCTGTTGTTCATCTTCAACGGGAGGGACGTCTTTTTCCATGACCGGACCGGGTACCACAGGGGGCACCGAATCCCTTTCCACTGTTTTAGGCGGCGGTAATTGACTGCAGGAAAAAAAGCTCATTAAAAGAAAAAGAGTCACAAGTATATAAAAAGGTATAAAACGAATTGAATGTATACTCATATTTTTTTATTCATTTTCATTAGATTGTTTAATTCGGTACGCAGCGAAGACTATAAGTAAATTTGCAATCTATGTCAAAAATTCTTTTATCTTCATTTCAACCTCGTTATATGCATCGGGCCTGCACCAGAGGATATCCGTCTCTTTTCTGAACCATGTCATCTGTCGTTTTGCATACCTTCGCGTATCCCGTTTCAAAAGGCGGACCGCTTCAGACCAGTCTGCCTCCCCTTTTAGAAAAAGTCCCATCTGCTGATATCCGATGGACTGCATGGATTTTAAATCGAGTGAATAACCGTCTTTAATCAGTTGTTCAACTTCGGAAAGCAACCCTTGTTCCAGCATGATATCCACCCGGCGGTTGATTCGTTCATATAGTTTTTCCCGGTCCAGATAAAGCCCGATTTTCAAAGCGTGATATCGGGGTTGATTAAAATTATGCGCCTTTTGCCGGTCTGATATTTTTTCCCCGGTTGTTAAAAAGACTTCAAGCGCACGAATCGTACGGAATGTATCATTGGGATGAATCCGGTCCGCAGCCTGGGGATCGACATCGGCAAGCCGTTCATGAACGTAGCGGCGTCCCTTCTTGATCACGTCCCGGTTGAGTCGCTCCACCGTTTTCCGGCAAACGGAATCCGTGCGGAACAATCCGTATAAGAGCGCCCGGACATACAAACCGGTTCCACCGGCAACAACCGGCACCTTTGCCCTGGAACCGATCTCTTTAATTGCCCGATCCGCGTCACGGACAAATTTCCCGGCATCATACTCATCTTCAGGCTCTAGAAAATCAATCAGATGATGCCTGGCAAGGGCCAGCTCCAATGGATCCGGTTTTGCCGTTCCAATGGTTAAATGTTTATATATCTGCATGGAATCGGCTCCAACGATTTCACCGTTAAATTGCCGGGCCACCCGTATGGCAAACGCGGTTTTTCCGATTCCCGTGGGTCCTAAAATTACAACAATTCTCTTCATAACAGCGTGCTGGATTTTTTTTGTTTATAGTTGACAAGTATTATTTGATAGCTCTATAACATAAATTTTGGCGTTAGAGAATATACGCCTCGTAAGATCATTGCTTAATTCAATATGATCAATAGGACGAAAATCAATCTGGTAAATACAGGAGAACCGATAAATGAGTAGTAAATTAACCGGGTCTGTGGTGGTTATTGGTGGGGGAATATCCGGTATGCTTTCCGCTCTGGATTTAGCCAATTCCGGCTATTATGTCTATCTAGTTGAGAAAGGGCCTTCCATCGGCGGGGCAATGGCTCAACTGGACAAGACCTTTCCGACAAACGACTGTGCCATGTGAATTATCTCACCCACACTGGTCGAGGTCGGCCGGCACTTGAATATTGAACTGTTAACGCTTTCAGAAGTCGTGGATGTACAGGGTGAAAAAGGCGATTTCAAAGTCGAAATCCTTAAAAAGCCCCGGTATGTTGATATGGATCTGTGCGTAGCCTGCGGGGCATGTGTTGAAAAATGTCCGGGTAAATTTGACGATGGCTACAATGCTGCATTACAAAAAAGAACGGCTGTATATGTGGAATATCCGCAGGCCGTCCCGTTAAAGTATGTCATCAATCCGGATGTCTGCCTGAAGCTGACCAAGGATAAATGCGGCACCTGTGAAAAGGTCTGTCCGGCCGATGCCATCGACTACACCCAGGTTGAGGAGAAAGTAGTGATTGATGCCGGATCGATCATCTTTTCACCGGGATTTACCCCGTTTGATCCGTCAAAATTTGATAATTATCAATATGCCAATTTCCCCAATGTCGTGACTTCCATGGAGTTTGAAAGACTCTTGTCCGCATCGGGTCCGACCATGGGACACGTCACCACCTTTCCCAAGCTTCCTTTGAAACCCAAAAAGAAAAAAGATAAATTACTGGCAAAAAAACGGAAAGATCCCAAAAAGATAGCCTGGTTCCAATGTGTGGGATCAAGGGATATCAATAAGTGTGACAATGCATACTGTTCCTCGGTCTGCTGCATGTATGCCGTAAAAGAATCGATTATTGCCAAGGAACACGCCAACGGCGATCTGGACTGTTCCATTTTTTTCATGGACATGAGAACACCGGGCAAGGAATTTGAAAAATACTATCAAAATGCAAAAGAGAAACACGGGATCAATTTTATTCGTTCAAAAGTCCATTCCGTAACCGAAGACCCGGAGACCCATGATCTCAATATCCGGTATGTGGATGAACTGGGCCAGATTGTCGAGGATACCTATGACATGATCGTGCTCTCTGTGGGACTTGAAATTTCCAAAGAGACCAAAGAGATGGCAGATATGCTGGGTATCGATTTGACACCCAACGGATTCTGCCAAACCGATTCTTTTGAGCCGGTGACGACTTCAAGAGACGGTATTTACGTGTCCGGTGTATTCAACAGCCCCAAAGATATCCCGGAATCCGTTCTGGATGCCAGTGCGGCGGCTTCCGCTGCCGGTGACGCCCTGAGTGAGGCAAGAAATACGTTGACAAAGAAGGTTGAAAAAACACCGGAAACCGATGTTAACGGGGAGCCCCCGAGAATCGGGGCATTCATCTGCGACTGCGGGTCAAATATAAAGGGGGTTGTCGACTGTGAGGCCGTGACCGAATATGCCAAAACCCTTCCCTATGTGGAATTTGCAGAAGAATCCATGTATGCCTGCAGCCAGGATGCCCAGAGCAAGATGGTGGAGTTGATCAAGGAAAAAAATCTCAACCGGGTGGTGGTGGCGGCATGTTCGCCTAAAACCCATGAGCCGCTTTTCCAGGATACCCTTGTGAATGCCGGCCTGAACAAATATCTCTTCGAGATGACCAATATCCGGAACCACAACTCCTGGGTACACAAAAACAATCCAAAGATTGCCACTCAAAAGGCAAAAGACCTTCTGAGAATGGCGGTTTCAAAAGCCGCTCTATCCGGGCCGCTGAAAGAAGAAAAAATCAATGTTAACGATGCGATCCTTGTGGTCGGCGGCGGATTGGCAGGAATGACCTCTGCCAAAAGCCTGGCAACACAGGGATACCCCACTCATATCATTGAGAAAGCGGACCGGCTTGGGGGCGAAGCCCGCAAAATTTATAAGAGTGCCCAGGGTGAAGATGTCGAGGCCCGGCTGAATGAGCTGATCCGGGACGTTGAAACCAACGAAAACATCACCGTACACTGCAATACCACCCTGGAAAGTGTGGACGGTTTTGTGGGAAATTTTAAATCCAGACTGAAAACCGGTGAAAAGGAGTTTAATCTCGAATACGGTGCCGCGGTTCTGGCAACCGGCGCAACGGGCTGGGTCCCGGACGAATACGAGTACGGCCGGGATGACCGGATCATCACCACCCTGGATTTGGATAAAATGTTCAAAGAAAAAGATGCCAGGCTTGACACCTTGACCAGTGCGGTCTTCATCCAGTGTGTGGGATCACGCCAACCGGATCGCCCCTATTGCTCACGGGTCTGTTGCACCCATTCCGTGGACAATGCCATTGAGTTGAAAAAACAGAACCCGGATACGGATGTCTTTATCCTTTACAGGGACATCCGGACCTACGGCGAAAGAGAACTGCTCTATAAAGAGGCCAGGGAACTCGGGGTTATCTTCATTCGGTATGATGTGGATAAAAAACCAAAGGTTACCTTAACCGACGGCAAATTATTGATCCGCGCAACAGATCATGTATTGAATCAGCCGGTGGAGATAGAGGCAGACCTGCTGACGCTTGCATCCGCTCTCATTCCCAGAAAAGATGAAAGACTGGCAAACTTTTTTAAAGTTCCCCTGAATGATGAAGGGTTCTTTGTTGAAAAACATGCCAAACTCGGCCCGGCAGAGTTTGCAACCAGCGGGGTTTTTGTCTGCGGTTCCGGCCATTATCCCAAACCGATCAACGAGGCTGTCACACAGGGCAGAGCTTCGGCTTCAAGAGCGCTTACCCTTCTGGCGAAAAAGGATAGTCTCTATACCAGCGGCACCATTGCTTCGGTTGATCCGGTAAAATGCAGTGAGTGCGGTGTCTGCGTGGCCATATGTCCATACTCGGCACCATCGTTTGTTACAGAGGGCAGAACCGCAGGCAAAGCGCAGATCAACCCTGTTCTGTGTACCGGATGCGGTCTCTGCGTTGCCTCCTGCCGATCAGGAGCCATACACCTTAGAGGATTCGATACCAATCAAATTTTTTCTCAGATCTTTGCACTGGGTGAAGTCGTTTAAAGGAGAATAGAGAACAATGGCAGATAACGATATTAAAATTGTAAGCTTTCTATGCAATTGGTGCAGCTATGGTGCTGCCGACCTTGCAGGTGTCAGCCGGCTTGAGTATCCGTCTGATATCCGTGTCATACGAATACCGTGCTCCGGCCGGATGAGTCCGAAATTTATCCTTTCCGCTTTCAGGGAAGGGGCCGACGCCGTATGGGTATCCGGCTGACATCCCGGTGAATGTCATTACCTGGATGGTAATTATTACGCAAGAAGAAAATTCGCTCTCATGGGCAATCTGCTGGAACAGATGGGTGTGGAAAGAGATCGCCTTCATTTCTCATGGATTTCATCGGCCGAGGCAACAAAATTTGTTGACGTGGTTAAAGAGATCAGTGAAAAAGTCAGGGCACTTGGTCCCAATAAAAAACTTGTAAAGGAATATACGTAAAGGCATTGTCCCATGAATAATTATACCCAAAAAATTAGGGAGCTGTCCCTGGCACTTTTGAAAAGCAAAAAGGTCGAAAAAGTGATCGGCTTCAGTCAGGGCACCCTTCCCATGGCGACCCAACCGGTTGTCGTTACAAAAGAAGAAGATGTTGACCGGTTGGTGTTCAATTCCAGATGCGCCCTCAACCTTGCCAATTATCTTAAAAAATCGGATGAAAAGGTGGCCGTCATCGCAAAAGGATGCGACACCAGAAATATCATCACCCATATTGTTGAAAATCAGATCAAGCGGGAAAACGTTTATATCATCGGCGTTCCCTGCAAAGGGATGGTCGATAAAAATAAAATTGCAGCCCGATTTGACGATGAAATTACAAGCTTCAGTGAAGACGGAGACGAATTGTCTGTCTCGTCATCACTAAAAGAAGAAACAATCGACAAACAGGATGTATTGAAAGATAATTGCAACTATTGCTGCCACCGCAATCCGGTTATTTACGATGACCTTGCAGGTGATCTGGTGAAAGAGCAGTCCCTTGATAGTGAATTTCCGGATGTGGATGCCATTGAACATCTCTCCACAGAAGATAAATGGTCCCATTTCCAGAATTTAACCAAAAACTGTATCCGGTGTTACGCATGTAAAAACGCCTGTCCAATCTGCTATTGTCCGACCTGCTTCGTGGATGAAAGCGGTCCCCAATGGGTGGGCAAGGGTCAGAATAAAACCGATGTGGATACCTTTCACTTTCTCAGGGCGTTTCATTGCGCCGGCCGATGTACCGATTGCGGTTCATGTGTGGAAGCCTGCCCCATGAACATCAATGTCAGGGATTACACCCGGAAACTGAACAAGGACTGTCTGGATTTATTTGGATGGGAAGCCGGTCTGGATCTTGAAAAACGCCCACCGCTGGACGCCTTTAGTCCGGATGATCCAAACGACTTTATCAAGTAACAATAAGGGGTTAAAATGAAATTTATTAAAATAGATAAGAATGACTGGGCCCGGGGGGTAACGGCATCCCAAAGCGTCTACCGGTTATTTGGCCCTGTTACAGATGAAAACGGGGCCATGATAAAAGCACTGGACGACGGTCAACTGCCTGAAATGGAATGCCCGGATACGGTCATGTCAGTTAAATCGGTTCTCTTTCCGCAGACGGAAAAGATTCTGGACACCTCCCTGGATGAATCACAAGAGAACCATCACATCTTTCAGCGGTTGCAAACAGATTACTCTCCACGGGCCGTTCTCGGCATCCGTCCCTATGATGCCAAAGCGGTTGAACTGGTTAAACTCAACTTCATCACAGATGATTACCAGGATCCTTACTGGAAGGATGCATACGAGGCAACGACCTTTGTCGGGCTGGCCGTGAATCAGCCCGGGCCTTATGATTTTTCCACCTCAACGGATACAGGACCCTTTAATGAAGAGGGGCTGGATATGCTTCTGGCAGATATGGATGATCACTATCTTTGTAAAGTGTTGACCGAAAAAGGCCAGGCATATGCAGATGCATGCGGATTTAAAACCGGTGCAGATGCAAAGGAAAGCCAGGCATTGTTTGATGTGCTTCGCAAAGAGGCTGAAAAAAAGATTGTGTCAAAGGTGGAAACGGATAAACTGAGAGACAAGACATTACTGGACCTGCATGAGGCTGATTTCTGGGACGATGTCGCATTTTCCTGCATTAACTGCGGCACCTGTACCTATGTCTGCCCGACCTGCTGGTGCTTTGACATTCAGGATGAGACCAAACATAAAAAGTCCAGTCGATATAGAAACTGGGATACCTGTATGTCCTCTCTGTTCACCCACCATGCCAGCGGTCACAATCCGAGAGCGACAAAGGTGCAGCGCGTTCGCCAGCGATTCATGCATAAGTTGAAATACTTTGTCGATAAATATGACCACGGCATTATGTGCGTGGGCTGCGGCAGGTGTGTGAAAAGCTGTCCGGTAAATATCGATATCCGGCAGGTCTGTCACACCATGAATTCATTTGAAAAACAAGATTAGCGGATCTGATGTCCATTAAAGGAGAAAACATGGAAAACCCCTATCTGCCGTATCCGGTTCGCATTGATGATATTGAAATTGCAACGGAAGACAAATCCTTAAAAACCTTTACCTTTGTCTTTTTGAATAAAGAGGATGAAGAAAAATTTTCATACCGGGCCGGACAATTTGCTGAACTGTCCATACCCGGCGTGGGTGAAATACCCATTGGTATCGCATCTTCACCGGTTGAAAAAGGGTTTGTCAAATTTACCGTATTTAGAACCGGAGTGGTAACGTCCCATCTGCACAACATGAAGGTCGGTGATATCATGGGTATCCGAGGGCCCTTAGGAAACTGGTACCCCTGGGACAGACTGGAGAATAAAAATGTCGTCATCATCGGTGGCGGGTTTGCATTCACGACCTTAAGGTCATCCATTGTATATATGCTTGATCCGGCAAACCGGGACAGATTCAAAAACATCGACGTGGTCTATGGCGCCCGGTCCCCGGGCATGCTTTTATATCGGGACGAACTCTATGAATGGGAAAAACGCGATGATATCAACATGCATATCACGGTTGACGGAACCGATGACCCGAACTGGCAATACCACAAGGGATTTGTACCGCAGATTGTCGAAGAAAACGCACCCGAGGCGGACGATGATACATATGCCATCGTATGCGGCCCCCCGATTATGATCAAGTTCACCCAGCCGTCTCTGGTCAATCTGGGATATCGGGACCCGCAGATTATCATGTCGCTTGAGAACAGAATGAAGTGCGGTATCGGCATGTGCGGACGGTGCAATATCGGTAAGGAACTGGTCTGTAAAGACGGTCCTGTCTTTACTCTGGATGAGATCAATCTGACACCCAAAGAATATTAATTTCAAAGCATTTTATATTGACAACACTATAGGCTTGTAATATGTTTAATCTTCGATTATTGAAGATGAGACAGTATGTCTTAGAAATCATAAGAAAAAATTATTATTAACGGAGGAAATTTTAAATGGCAACAGTTGAATTTAATGGTAAAACATTTGAGATAGATGAAGATGGATTCCTTCTTGATTACAATACGTATTGTGACGAGTGGGTTGACTATGTAAAGGGCCAGGAAGGTATTGAAGAGCTGACTGACGAGCACTGGACATTGGTAAAAGTCCTCCAGGACTATTATGAAAAAAACGGGATCGCCCCTATGGTCCGCGTACTTTCCAAGTTAACCAAATTCAAACTGAAACACATCTATGAACTCTTCCCGTCAGGCCCTGGAAAAGGTGCGTGTAAAATGGCCGGTCTTCCCAAGCCAACTGGATGTGTTTAGTCATCAATAGCTCTACTCTACTTGTTTTTGATTAGATGTAAAAGGCCCTGCATGAAGATGCAGGTCCTTTTTGGTTATTGATTCAGGAGGCTTAAACTCGATGTCGAATATTGATCGTAAAAGCAGAGAGATTTTAAATAAGATCCAGCTGAATTTCCCCATTGATGCCAGGCCGTTTCGCGTTCTTGCCCAAACCCTGGATATGTCGGAAGACGATTTGATAGAGCGGGTCAGCCGGATGAAGGAAGATTCGCTTATCCGGCGCATCGGCGGCAACTTCAGTCCGGACAAGCTGGGATATTTTTCAACCCTGTGTGCGGCCAAAGTACCGGAGAATAAAATCGACTTGTTTACCCGAACCGTAAATGCCTATTCCGGTGTGACCCACAATTATGTCCGGGACCATACCTTCAACATCTGGTTTACTTTTATTGCCTCTTCTGTGGGACGGATTGAAAAGAGCCTGGAAGAGATAAAAAAAGAGACCGGAGTGGAAACGCTTCTCAATCTGCCTGCCACACGGGTCTTTAAAATCAGTGCCAACTTTAAACTATGACCATTATAAAGGCGGCTTTAATCGTCCAGTATTGTCCGGCCGGCAGCTTCAGCGACAACATTGCGACAACCCTTGAACTGGCCGATCAGGCATCCGAACTGGGAGCCGGTTTTATTGTATTTCCGGAGATGAATCTGACCGGATATACCGCAGGAAAAAAAATCCGTGATATTTGCCGCCCCGTGGACACGGAGTTGATCGACTTGTTTTCAAAATTCAGCCGCACCCGTGATGTCACATTAATGGTGGGACTGGCCGAAAAAACGGCCCAATCGGACATATATGCATCCCACCTTATTTTTGATGCCACAGGCCATATCGGTACGTATCGTAAAATTCACACCGCCCCTTTTGAAAAAAAATATTTTTCTGCAGGCGATCACATACCGGTTTTTCATGTAAATGGATTAACGTTCGGGATTCAACTCTGCTATGATTCCCATTTTCCCGAGCTAACGCTGGCAATGGCCAATCAGGATGCTGACATTATCTTTTTACCCCATGCATCGCCCCGTGGAACGGCTGACAAAAAACTGCAATCCTGGAGCCGGCACCTGACGGCCCGGGCATTTGACAACAGTCTCTACATTGCCGCCTGTAATCAGGTGGGAGAAAACCAGGCCGGATTATCGTTTCCCGGGATAAGCCTCTTTATCGGACCGGACGGGAATCTCATTTCAAGTTCCACAAAAAATCTTCCTTCCATCCATATGATAGAGATCGACCGGGATGCATTGCGGACATACCGCTCTCATAAGATGCGATATTTTCTCCCAAACCGACGAAAAGATCTGTTTCCACTGTAAAAGCGGATATCCCAAAAAATTTATTCTTTAACCTGTTTGGCACGCCTTTGAATATACGCGTCCCGGATGGCTGCATAGGGGTCAAAAGAAGCCTCTTTTAATGCCTTGTAATCACCGATCCTGAACGTTGTTGAGTTGATGGTGTCGTAAATCCGGAGCCCCAGGGACAATTCCCAGGGATCCACATATTCCACAGGGTTCAGGAATGAGTCCCCCAGCCCTCCCACGGTATCTCTTAGGGTTGAGGGGCCTAAAACGGGAAGGACCAGGTAGAAGCCGTTTCCAATACCGTATTTTCCAAAGGTTTGTCCCAGGTCCTCGTCAGCCGTGTGGAGATCAAAGTTGTTCTGCGCCACCTGCCCGAAACCGAGCACACCTGCAGTTGTATTGATCACAAAGATGCCCACTTCCTTTCCGGCATCATTGATTTCAAATTGAAGCAGATTGTTGACAAACCGGACCGGAAACAAGAGATTGTGAAAAAAATTTCTAACCCCTTTTCTGAAGGAGAGAGGGGTGATCGCCTTATACCCCCGGGCAATGGGTTCAATTAGTCCCAGATAGAGTACATCATTGACTGCATACATGGCATAATTAAAATAATAGAGCGGATCTGAAACGGTTGCCTGAGGAGGCTGATCATCATTAAATTCGTCAAAGAACTCTTCATCTCCGCCAACCGGTGTTATTTCAGTCGTAGTCTCTGCAAGAAAAAAGGATCCGCCTCTATCCGGCTCCGGAAGAACATCAGCAGGAAAAACCTGCTTTTGATTCAGGCCAGGTGCCTTAAAACCTGCATAAGTCTGACCATCGGCATGGCCGGATGAAACCAAAAGGCCGGAAGATAAAATGAGCATAAAAACTGAAAAGATGAAACGCGTAACCATTGTTGATAATTTCCTTTATCGTATCTGGATCAATATATTTATTGGGAATTGTTCTCGGTTGCAAATATGATTTTCCGGATCAGGGATTCAATATCCAGAGAAGATTCCGTATAGTATATCTCATCCCCGGACTTGAGTATGACATCAGATCCTCCCGGTAAAATGTCTATATATTTTTGGCCTATTATACCAGATGTCTTTACAGATGCAATGATATCTTCCGTCAACTCTATGTTTTTATCAATGCTGAATTCCACCCGGGCGGTTAATTCTTCTTTATCAATACTGATATTGGACACCGAACCGATTTTCACCCCGGCCATTTCCACCCGGGCACCCGTTTTAAGCCCGGAAACAGAGGAAAAATTACCGTACAGCTTATACCGGTCCGTCGCTAGCAGGGTTACCTCTCCCAGCACAATTACCAGGTAACCCGCACATGCCAAACCGATGATGACAAACAATCCCACATAAAATTCAACTTTTCGTTTATCCATCCTCTATCCTCTTGATGCGTTTACAAAGAGCGGCTCTGCCCGGTTATAAACGCATTTAAAATATCATTATGCGATGACAATACATCTTCACTGGGCCCTGAAAACCGTATAATGCCGTCATCCAGCATGGCAACCCGCTGCGAGATATAAAAAATCTGGGGAATATCATGGCTGACAATGACCGATGTAAAACCAAACTTATCCCTGTACTCCTGGATCATTGCATATACATTCTTTTTTCTCACCGGATCCAATCCGGTTGTGGGCTCATCAAACAGGACCACGCTGGGATCGGTAACCAATGCCCTGGCCAGGGCCACCCGTTTGCGCATACCGCCGGATAACTGTCCCGGGTATTGGTTCTGGATCCCTGATAATCCAAGCTGTTCCATTTTATAAAACACCTTATCTTTTATATCAGGTTTATGAAAATCCGGGTTTTCCTGCAACGGCAATGCGATATTTTCATAAATGGTTAAAAAATCGAACAACGCATTATCCTGGAACATATAACTCAGGTTTTGCTGAAACTGTTTAAGCTTCTTATTTCCAAGCGCATTTATGGAGATGCCGTCAATATGGATCTCTCCCGAGTCAGGAGAAATCAGTCCGATGATGTGTTTTAACAGCACGGATTTACCGGTTCCGCTCTTCCCGATGACCGACAGGGTCTCTCCTCTATAAATGCTGAGGTTCACACCTTTTAAAACAGGTTGTTCACCAAAACATTTAAATACATCTTTAAATTCAATCATAGGAGCGGCCATGGTTACACCAGGAAAAAGGTAATGATATAGTCAACGATTAAAATCAGAATGCAGGATTGAACCACGGCATCGGTGGTGGAGAGGCTCACGCTTCTGGCCCCGAACCCGCTGGAATAATGAGTATAATATCCGCGATAACAACAGACGGTGGTTACCACTACCGCAAAGACCAGCGCCTTTAAAAACCCGCCGGCAATATCTCCCATATGGACGCTTCCAATGACATTTTCCATGTATACGTATCTGTTGAGGCCCAGCATGACGGATCCGGTAACATATCCGCCGAATATTCCAACGATATCAAATATGGCCGTCAACAGAGGAAAACTGATAATAGAGGCTGTCAGCCGGGGTGAAAAGAGAAATCGCACCGGGTTAATATGCATGGTTCTGAGCGCATCGATCTGCTCTGAAATACGCATGACCCCTATTTCCGCCGCCATGGCGGAACCGGCTCTTGCGGTCACCATGATGGCCGTGAACACCGGTCCCATTTCCCGGATCATGCTTAAGGCCACCGCAGACCCCAGGGCTTCTTCAGATCCGAATCTGACAAGGGAATAATACCCTTGAAGTCCGATCACCATTCCGGTAAAAAAACCGGTCACCAGAATAACGACAATGGATTTGGAACCGATGAACCGCGTGTGGTCAAGGACTTTTTTGTATTGAAACGGCAGCACAACCATATGGATCGCACCGATGGTAAAAAATAAGGTCAGCCTGCCTACAGACTCTATTGAAGCAATGGTTTTAGCACCGATCCGCTGAATGATTCGCATGAACATGATGCCTGTTTATACCCCGTCCCAGCAGAAAAAACAATCTTAAGATCCCGGGTCAACGGAAAATTGTCGTTTAGAATACGTATAAAAAGAATTGACACGTATTAAAAAAAAGAATACGTATAATTTCAGATTCATCATCGACAAAAGACAGGAGCCGATTAAAAATGACACAAAAAATTACGTTAAGTATCCCGGATATGCTCCATGAACGATTGACCGAATGGAGAAGTTCATTTAACTTTTCAAAACTTTTCCAAGACGCTTTAACCGAGGCAATTGAAAAAAAAGAGAATTTTCAAAATCGTCTTTCCAATGACATGGATATGGGGGAGATCATCAAACGGCTCCGGCGTGAAAAACTGACCTGGGGGAAAAAACATTTTGAAATCGGTAAGAAAGAAGCCCTGGGATGGGCCCGGACTGCAAAATACGAAGCCCTGTTATACGTCACCTCATTTGAACGGTATTATGATATTATTTTCGATCCCCAAATGATTCACTATTTCAAACAGGCCTATCAGACGGCAGGGCTGGTGCCCTACCCTGAGGCCGGGCCGGCGGAACAGCTGCCGGATCATGACAAAAAATTTATTGACGGATGGTTTAACGGCCTGCATGAATTCTGGGATCAGGTAAAGGATAGAATATAAAATGAATGAAAACACACGTATTCTTAGCATTGATGTCGGTTCTGTCTCTGTTCACATTGCCGTCACAGACAGCCGGGGCAACCTGGAATCCCTTGTCAGCACCGATCATTCCGGTGAGGTGAAACAGACCTTAATCCGTTTGATGGAACCGTTGAATCTCAAGCAGATCACCCATATCGCATGTTCGGAATCCACGCCCGCTTTTATCCGCTCATCAAAAGTCTTTGATGAACAACTGAGTCTGATCCGGGCGGCTCAATCCTTACACGCCTCGTTTGACGCCATTCTTCACATCGGCGGTGAAAAATTTTCCCTCAGCTGGTTCGACAAGCATCAAAACTATATGGGAGCCAAACATAACACCTCCTGTGCTGCCGGTACAGGCAGTTTTCTCGATCAGCAGGCCCGGCGCCTGAACCTTTTAAACGGTTCCCATGAATTAAGCCAAAAGGCGTTAAACAATAGAAAAAAAATTCCTGACATTGCCACCCGGTGTGCGGTATTTGCAAAAACCGATTTAATCCACTCCCAACAGGAAGGATATGATATCGAACAGATCTGCGACGGACTGACCCTGGGACTGGCTAAAAATGTTGTAAACACTCTGTTTACCAGCCGGGACATCCAAGGGACCGTCCTGTTTTGCGGCGGTGTGTCAAAAAACCGGTCCGTAACCAACCATCTGCAAGACCTGACCGGCCTGACGTTTACCATTGATGAGAACTCCCACGGATACCCCGCTGTTGGTGCCGCCCTCCTTCTTTTAGACGAGATAAGACAGAATCCGGCTCTTGAATCCTGTTCCCTTGATTCAATCTCCGATATCTTTCTCGAATCGGATAAACAGAGAGATGCCGTCTACCCGGAACTTGAATTAAAATTATCCACCTATCCGGAGTTTACGTCATTTCACTCCTTTGTATCGGACAACGTGGAGGTGGATATTTACCAGGACCCAAAGACGGTCAGCACATCACACACCTACCTGGGTCTTGATGTCGGATCGACCAGCACGAAGAGTATCCTGATCAATACGAACGGTGAACCCATTGTGGGGATCTATACCAAGACCGCTTCGCGACCGGTTCAGGCCGTACAGAAAATCTTTAAATCCTACCACGAATTTTTTGACCGATACGATCTGACCACCCGTGTCCTGGGGTGCGGCACAACCGGTTCGGGACGACGGATCAGCGGAAAGATTATCGGTGCCGACATTGAACCGGATGAAATCACGGCCCATGCCACGGCCGCTTCTTTTTTAAAAAAAGAGGTGGATACGATCATTGAAATCGGCGGCCAGGATGCTAAATTCACCCTGCTCAAAGACGGCATGGTCACCTTTTCCGTTATGAACACGGTCTGCGCTGCCGGTACCGGCTCATTTATCGAAGAGCAGGCATTGAAGCTGGACTGCCCCCTGTCTGAATATTCCAAACAGACCCAAGGGGTTAAGTCCCCCATGACCAGTGACAGGTGCACCGTGTTCATGGAAAGGGATATCAATTATTATATGGCCCAGGGGTATGAAAAAAGTGAAATCCTGGGCTCGGTTCTCCACTCGGTCAGGGATAATTATTTGAGCAAAGTGGCCAACATGTCCCAAATCGGAACATGTGTACTGTTCCAGGGGGCCACCGCCCGTAACAAGGCATTGGTCGCCGCATTCGAACAAAAACTGCAGCAGCCCATCCACGTATCACGTTACTGCCATCTCACCGGTGCGCTGGGTGTTGCCCTGCTCTTACGGGAAAAAACAGAGAAGCCATCCAACTTCAGGGGATTTGGCCTGTTTAAACAACAGATACCGCTCAGGCAGGAAACCTGCAAACTCTGCACCAACCACTGCAAGCTCACCATTGCCGAGATGGATGGAAAAAACCTGGCATACGGATTTTTATGCGGCAGGGATTATGACACCCAAAAACGGGTTTCCAAGCCGTCCGGATACAATCTGCTGGCCACCCGTAAAACAGCCCGAATAAAACCGGAAAAGTCAACCGTTAAACACGATTTCACCATTGGCATCCCAAAAGCGCTCCATATGTTTGAAGACCATGATTTCTGGCGCTACTTCTTTAAAAATCTGGGAATTAAAACCATTTCAAGCAGGCCGCTGAAGCAGCCGGTCCGTTTGGGCAGGGATATGGCAGGTGCTGAGTTCTGCGCCCCGGTTGTGGCTCTGCACGGTCATGTTTCTTATCTGATGGAAAAGGCAGACTATGTCTTTTTACCGTTCTACTATGAAGATAAGATGGATACACGGGACAGGCGGCGCCAGCATTGCTACTATACCCAGTTCATTCCGTCGGTGATTTCCTGCCTGCCGTCGGTTGACCGGGATAAGTTGCTGACACCCATCATCAAATATCTATACACCCATTTTCATACTAAACTGGAGATTTATAAGATATTAAAAGAAATATCATCGGAATTTTTATTCTCCTTTTTCGATATTTCATCGGCATACGACAAGGCCACTGCACTTCAAAAAAGAAAAACAGACCGGTTAAAATCGATATACGCGCAACATAAATCCACGGGCGGTTCACTCAATGTCGCCCTGTTGGGCCGGCCTTATACGATTTTGACCGATACCATGAACAACAATATTCCCGGCATATTTGAAAACCTGAACGTTAAAACCTTTTTCCAGGATATGCTCGATTATGAAAATTATGATTTCACTCCCATTGAACCGTTGTTAAAAGAAATTCACTGGAAATATGCCGCACAGGTTTTACAGGCCGCCTATCTGTGCGCTCAAACGGATAACTTGTATCCCGTGTATATCAGTTCATTTAAATGCGCACCCGACTCCTTTGCCATTGATTATTTTAAAAGAATCATGGAAAAACACAACAAGCCCTACCTGATTCTGGAATTGGACGAGCATGATTCAAGTGTGGGTTACGAAACCCGGATTGAGTCGGCTGTGCAGGCATTTTCAAACCACAAACGGTCCGCAGCACCTCCAAAAATGCAACCCTGTACCGATATGCATCCGCGATTTTTAAAAAAGCTGAACCAGAAAACCATTATATTTCCCAACTGGGATGCCTACAGCGGGCAGTTGATTGTATCCGTGTTTAAAAGTGAAGGCTATAAAGCCGTTTTAATGGAGGAAACCCCGCACACCCTGAAAGAGAGCATGCTGACAAATACCGGACAATGTATCCCGTTAAACGCTGTGGCCGCCGGCTTTGTCCATACGGTTAAGAAATACGGCCTGGACCCGGGTGACACGATCCTCTGGCTGAACCCTTCTGAAATTGCCTGTAATATCAAGATGTACCCTTATCATATTCAAAAAATCCTCGACCGCCACGGATCCGATTTCGAGAATACAAGTATTTATAAAGGGGAGCTTTCCCTGTTTGATATTTCATTTAGAGCATCCACCAATGCCTACTACGCTTATATGTTCGGCGGGCTGCTCCGCAGTGTGGGGTGTCGAATCCGGCCGTATGAGATCACCAGAGGGGAGACGGATCAGGCAATTGACACCGCGTTACGCATTTTGTGCGACGCCTTTGAGAACGGAGAATCAAAGGAGATCGCATTAAAACGATGCAAGGATCTGTTTTTAAATATAGAGACCCGGAAAGGAAACCGCCCAAAGGTCGGAATTTACGGTGATTTGTACGTCCGGGACAATCATGTGATCAATCAGGACCTGGTCAGATTTATTGAAGAAAACGGCGGGGAAGCCGTTACAACCCCCTACTATAAATATGCGAAGATCATTGCCAATGCCTATTTTAAAAAATGGTTTAAAGAAGGCCGGTATTTAAGCCTGATATCCTACAAATCTTTGTTAACGGTAATGAAGACGATGGAAAAACGGTATTTCCCCTATTTTGAACCGTTTTTGCAAAAAGAGGAGTTAATGGTTTCGCATTCCTATGAAAACATTTTAACCGATTACGGTATTCGAGAGGAACATACGGGCGAGTCCATGGATAATATTTTGAAAATTCATCATATTATCAGCGAATATCCGGATCTGAGACTGCTGGTGCAGACCAACCCCGCGTTTTGCTGTCCCGGGTTAATCACCGAAGCCATGGCCCTGAAGATAGAGGCCAAAACCGGTGTTCCCATAGTCAACATCACCTATGACATATCCGGGGGAAACAAAAACAAGGTGATTATTCCCTACATTAAGAACCGGAACGGAACTGATCAGTCCCAGAGCCGGAAAGTTTCGGTCTGACGTTCACCGGGCAGATACGCTTTTATTTCGGGGTAGCGTGTCAAATATCTGTTTTGAAAATCGATCCGTTTCACGTTGAACCGGTTGTGCGAATCAACGGACCGGCGGTACCGGATATAGTATTCATCATAATTCCTCAGATATTCGGGATCTTTATGTTTGGCAATATTATAAAAATTCTTATACGTATATCTTAACAATGCCTCAAAATCGTCCAGATATTTTAAAAGGCTTTCATAGTGCTGAACCACATCCCGGTTATTGTAAAAATTATGTATGTTAAAGACCCATTCCAAGTCTTTTTTGGTAAAAAAGACCTTGTTGTTTCCGGTATATTCAACCAAGTCGTCAATCGCTTTTTTATTGGCACGCTTTATCTCTCTCAGTTCACCGATAAAATCAATGGTTGCCTTTATTCTGCTGATCTGGGATGCCACCTTGCTTAAATTTTCAAGTTTAACCAATGCATTGTCCAGCTCAATGGTGCTTTGACGCAAAATATTGCTCAAATCAATCATGTGCCGGGTAACCGGCGATAAACGTTCATAGGTCTTTTTTTCCATGTATCGTGAATAGAGAAAAAACTCGATTCCGCCCACGGCTGAGAAAACGGCCAGAAAAATCATGATCAGAATAATACCGGATTCCTTCCGGATTTTATAAATAAAAAGCGGGGTCGTAATCGGTGCAAAAAAGACGACGGCCGCCCACCATTGGGGGTGTTTTTTTGTCCGGCATTCATAAGCCATCAAAGCGGCAAGGATGACAATAAACGGGAAATAGAGATAGTACACAATTAAAGATCCTTATAGGTTGTTATATGGAACGAGTTACCGGCACTGACCGTAAATACGGCACCGTGTTGATCTGTCCGATAAATTTTTACCCCCGCTTCCCGATACCGGTTCAGCACTGCCGGGTGGGGGAATCGATATCGATTCTGCCAGCCACAGGGTATTATTACACTTTCCGGCTCCACTTTATCAAGAAAAAACTGGGTGGATGAGGTTGAACTGCCGTGATGCGGTGCCATGAGGACGTCACTTTTAAGCTTGAACCCGTATTCTCTGGCCAGCCGGAACTCTCTTTCTTTTAAAATATCGCCGGGAAAGAGGAATGAAAAACCCTCAAAGCCAAGCTTAAAAACCAGGGACCTGTTATTCAGGGTTTCATGGGCAGCCGTTGAATTAAAAAAGGTCAGGCGAAGGTCATCGGCCGTCATCTGTTCGGGGAAAAAGGGAGGGGTGATGATTTTGATCCCTCTTTCCCTGCACAACCGGATCATCTTTTTATAATTTACCGTATCATTGGTGTCCGTGTTTTTGATCAGGTAGTCAACCTTAAAGTTTTCAAGCAGATAGACCAGGCCGTTTAGATGGTCGGATTCAGGATGGGACAAAATCACATAATCTATTTTTTTTATCCCCTGCTTCCATAAAAACGGTGCAACTATATATCGGCCCGGGTCAAAGGATGATAAGCCTGAAAATCCGCCCCCGTCTACCAACAGGGTCTGATCGGCGCTAAAGCGGTTGTTTCCGGATCCAACGGTATGGGCTTTGTCCCTATCGACTTCAAAGGCACCGGTTTGAATCACACTGCATGATCCCTGCCCGACATCAAGGGAGGTTATTTTCAGCACACGATCCGTTTGGGTTTGCCCCAAATATGAAGGGTATGAAAAAATCGTAACCCCAAAACAGAGAATGGAAACAAAAATGGAACCTGCCGCTCTTAACCGATGGGTATTCATCCACATATAAAAAGCAATCAGCGCAAAGTAAATCCCCGTAATCTGGACAGGTTCCATCTGCGTGATCCGAAACCATGCAAAGGGAAAAGAAGAGAGGATGTCGGCAAACCAGACAACGGTCAAGGTGAGGTGCTCGGCTAAAAAGACAAGCCACCGGGTGATACCGGGAAGAATTAAAAACCCGGCCAGTGAAACAAATCCCAACGGAAGGACGATAAAACCGAGAAGCGGTATGGCAACCAGATTACCCAGGAACTGAACCAATGACATCATATGAAAATAATGGGCGGTCAGCGGCGCGGTTCCCAATCCGGCAAAGAGCGTGACAAAACAGATACCTGTTATTTTTGATACCCATTTATTTTTAAAATAAATCTCTTTTTTCTTTAATAATTGCATGCCTGAAACAATGCAGAAGACTGCGGCAAACGAGAGCTGAAAAGAGATACTGAAAAGAGCCGCGCTGTCCCGTAACAGAATAAGGATGCCTGCCACGCAAAGACCGGATATCAGATCGGTTTCATTCTCAAAAACAAATGAGAGTAAAAAAACCGTTGTCATAATAAATGCCCGTTGGGTGGATGGGGAAAATCCTGAAAAGAGCGTATACCAGAACAGGACAAAGATCGTTGTCATACAGGCGACTCGTTTGCACATCCCGGAAGCGGTTAACCGGCGAAACCGGGCCATGGACAGAAACGACAGTTGATAGACCAGCCGGAAGACCAACAGTCCGATAATGGACAGATGAAGTCCGGATATGGCAAGCAGGTGGCTGATGCCCGCCTTTGAAAACAGATCCCGAAGATCCGCGGGAATCAATTCCTTTTTGCCGGTGACAAGGGAGACAATGATTTTTCCGGCGGTTGAATCATCCGTCAATTGGAGGACATGGCGGCTAAATTGATTTCTAACGATTTCAAGCCGGCGAATCCAGGATGAAAGATCTCCGAACGGATCCGGTGAAGAGATAACCTTTAACCGTTTAATATTTGTATAGGCTGTCCCGAATATTTTTTTCCGTTTGAGAAATGTCCGGTAGTCAAAGGCGCCCGGATTCTGAAAATTCCGAATCGATCTGATCGTCGACACCAGCTCAATCCGGTCACCGAATCCAAATTGATGAGCCCCATCTCCGTAGATGGATAGATATATGTTTCCGGCAACCGGCTGTTTAATACCTGCTTTGGAGACAATATGACTGCAATCCAGTACAAACCGGCTTTTATGGTTGTAATGTCTTGCAAAAGACCGGATGGTTCCCGAAATCGTGTACGCCTCTGAATCCAGGTAATGTGATATATGATGATCCGGGAGGGGGGCGTGCATCCGGGTCTGGTAACTCAGGCATCCCAGGCAGATAAAAAAAATAAGGCAGGTAAAAAACCGGAGCGGTTTAATCACACAGAAGAGTATCAAACATGTTCCCCCTGTCCAGGCAAAGAGCGCACGCATGTCCGGTATTGCATCACCCAGTGCAATACCGGCACACAGGCAGGCAAACAGATAAAGCGCAACAGGTTGGAGAGGTCGAAAAAACGCGTTCACGGTCCCTCGCCCGATTGAAACGGATTTACCTTAACACGTTTAATACATTTAATACGTTTAATATTAAGGGTTATTTGATTCTTTTTATATCAGCCCCCAACAACGAAAATTTTTTCTCAATGGCTTCATACCCCCTGTCCATGTGATAGACCCGGGCGATGGTTGTCTCTCCCTCTGCCACTAAACCCGCTATGACAAGAGATGCCGACGCCCTCAGGTCAGATGCCATAACAGGGGCACCCTGAAGTTTTTTAACGCCCCGGACATGGGCAATATTACCGTTGGTGATCGAAATGTCAGCCCCCATACGCAACAATTCATTGGCGTGGATGAACCGGTTCTCAAAAATAGATTCATGAATCATTGAACTGCCGCTGGCAACCGTCATCAATGCCATGAACTGTGCCTGCATATCCGTGGGAAAACCGGGATACGGCATGGTTTTAATATCCACGCTTTTAATGGGGGCGCTTCCCTTTACATGGATGGTATCATCCGTGGTATGAATGGCGGCACCGGCAGCCCGGAGTTTATTGATGGTCGCCCTGATATCATCGGGTTTGCACCCTTTGATCCGCACATCTCCCCTTGTTGCAGCGGCCGCAACCATAAAGGTTCCGGTTTCGATCCGGTCCGGTATGATGTGAATATCCGTTCCGTAAAGCGCCGGGACCCCCTGGATGGTTATAATCGCTGTGCCGGCCCCGGTGACCGTTGCCCCCATCCGGTTCAAAGCATGGGCAAGCGCTACGATTTCAGGTTCCCGTGCCGCGTTTCTTAAAACCGTGGTCCCCTTTGCCAGAGTGGCGGCCATCATTAGATTTTCCGTGCCGGTGACCGTGGGCATATCAAAACAGATCTCCGCCCCTTTCAGCTGTTCGGCCTTTGCCTCTATGTATCCGTGTTCGATACTGATGGTTGCCCCCAAAGCTTCAAGACCTGTCAGATGCATGTTAACCGGCCGGGCCCCAATGGCGCACCCGCCAGGAAGAGAGACCTTGGCATGGCCAAATCTTGCAACAAGCGGTCCCAGAACGAGGATGGACGCCCGCATCTTTCGGACCAGATCATATTCAGCTTCAATTTTATGAATGGATGACCCGTCAATTTCCAGCCGGTCCTGATGGTGCTCACATCCGGCCCCCAGATCCTTGAGCAGCGCTTTTATACTTGTGATATCCATCAGATCCGGAACATTGGAAATGCAGACCTTCCCGTTTACCAGTATACTTGATGCGATCAAAGGCAGTGCGGCATTTTTTGCACCTGAAATGTTAACTTCCCCAAACAGCTTTCGCCCGCCTCTAATTTGAATTTTATCCATATCCTAATCAACCTAAAATTAAATATATGTTATCCTAACAATGTGTTTGAATACCTATGCTTTTTTATTTAAAAACTCAAGACATAATCTGCCCCGCCCGCCCAAAGAAAAAAGGGCTCAACCAAATCGGCCAAACCCTTGAAGTTTTCTGGTACCTGGGACGAGAATTGAACTCGTACAAGCATTATGCTCGAGGGATTTTAAGTCCCTTGCGTCTACCAGTTCCGCCACCCAGGCATAACTCTGGTCTTTTATACCATTTGCGCTTTTTTTGCAAGCCAAAATTGATTGATTTTCATCAACTCATCTTCCAAACAGGATTGTCACCCGGCCTCTTTTCTGGTAGATAAGATGCCATGAATTATCGAAACACAGAAAAACTGATTCTTGCATCCGGCTCTCCCCGCAGACGGGATCTCCTGACACAGGCATGCCTTAACTTTGATATCCATGTATCTGCCGTTGATGAATCTGCCGTGCCGGTTCAGCCGCCGGACCGCCTTGTCCGTGAACTGGCACGGTTAAAGGCAACAGACGTGGCACGATCCCATCCGGACGCCTGGACTATTGGTGCGGACACCATTGTGGTCATTGATGATACGATCCTGGGAAAACCGGATTCAATCGATTCCGCCGTTTCCATGCTGAACCGCCTGAATAATCGAATTCATCGGGTATTTACCGGTTTCTGCATCACCCACCCGGGCACGGATCAGACCGTTACCCGCCATGTCTCAACGGATGTGGCGTTTAAACACCTGTCAAAAGACGAAATCGACTGGTATGTATCCACAAAAGAACCCTTTGATAAAGCAGGCGGGTACGGGATTCAGGATATGGGTGCATTTATGGTCAAGTCCGTCAATGGATCCTATACCAATGTGGTGGGCCTGCCGGTTTGTGAAGTAATTGACGAATTAAACCGGCTGAATATTATCAATCTTTGAGGAAACAGATATGGCTTTAGGCATTGAAAATAATTACCGCCGGATCAGGCATGAGATTGACGAAACCGCCCGGTACTGCCGCCGTGATCCGGACCGGATCCGGTTAATTGCCGTCAGTAAACGAAAATCGGCTGAATTGATTCAGCAGGCCCTGGATGGGGGCGCCCGTGATTTTGGGGAGAATTATATCCAGGAGGCGGTTTCAAAGATCGATTTAATCGGAAAAGATACCGCATGCTGGCATTTTATCGGCCATCTTCAATCCAACAAGGCCCGGTTTGCCGTCCAGTACTTTGATTATATCCATACGGTGGATTCACTCAAGCTGGCCCGGGAGATTAATAAACAGGCGGCAAAGAGGGATAAGGTTCAAAAGATACTGATTCAGATCAACATCGGCAATGAAGCCAGTAAATCCGGCGCCGGTGCCGAGCAGGCTGTTGAACTGGTAAACGCTGTCAGCCAATTGGATCAAATTGCGGTAAAAGGCCTGATGTGCATGCCGCCTTTTTTTCCAGACCCTGAAAATGCCAGGACCTATTTTAAACAGTTAAACCGGCTTAAAGAACAAGTCGAATCCTCGGGTATCGGAAATATCGACCTGACGCATCTGTCCATGGGCATGAGCAATGATTTTAAAGTGGCCATTGAGGAAGGGTCCACCATGGTCAGGGTTGGTACATCCATTTTCGGAGAAAGAGATTGAAGCTGTTGCTGCACACCTGCTGCGGCCCCTGTTCCATCTATCCTGTTTCCGTCCTCAGACAGATGGGGATGAATGTCATGGGCTTTTTTTACCGGCACAACATTCATCCCTTTCAGGAATGTTTAAAACGGGAAGAGACATTACGGTCCTATGCCGACTCTATCGATTTAAAAATGATTTACCAAAAGGATTATCAGCTTGAATCGTTTTTACAATCCATTGTTTTCAGAGAAAAAGACCGGTGCCGTTACTGCTATCACGACCGGCTGACGGCAACGGCGAAGATTGCCAAAAAAGGAAAATTTGATTCATTTTCCACCACCCTGCTCTACTCCAGGTTTCAGAACCACGAACAGATCCGCCGGACCGGTGAGGCTGTTGCTAAAAAAGAGGGCGTGCCGTTTCTGTATCATGATTTCCGGCCGGGCTGGAAATTGGGAATCGAGGCATCCAAAGAACTTTCCATGTATCGCCAGCAGTACTGCGGCTGCATCTATAGTGAAAAGGAGAGATATTGCAGGACCTGATTATTTGGTCTTTGTCCGCTTCATCTGTTTAAGCATGTTGACAAATCGTTTGTCCGTGGAATCGAGCCGTGCCGCAAGCATCTCAAACAGATGACGGGCCACATCCGGATATTTTTCAATCACCTCGGTCAGCTTATCCCCTGGGAACCGTTTAATCTGGGACCGCCCTTTTGATATGATGGAGGCGGACCGGGGTTCTCCCGTGATGGCGGACATTTCACCGAAATAATCTCCGGGCTGAACGATTTCAGCGATTTTTTTCCCTCCCTTAACCACATAGAGCCCGCCCTGGACCAGTTTAAAAAAATCGATATCCGTATTCCCTTCCCGGATAATAACGTCCTTGTCTTCATACTTTTCCACATCCGGATTGATCAGATAAGCAGGCAGCGCCTCTTTGGTAATGGTTGTCTTTTTAAGCACCTCGTCAAGAGAGGTTTCCGACGTCCTGATTTTCTGAAGTCCCGCATCCCTGAGGGTCACCATTCCTTCTTGAATGGCCACTTTTCTCAGTTGGTCTTCCGGTACTTCCGCACTGATCGCTTTTCCCACATCATCGGTGACCTCCATGAGCTCATACAACCCCACCCGGCCCTTATACCCGGTACCGTTGCAATGGCTGCAGCCTTTTGGTCCGTATATCCTGACGGTTTCAATATCCTCTTTGGAAAACCCGTGTGACTGAAGTTCTTTGGCATGATAGCCTGTGACCACCTGCTTGCATTCCGGACACAACCGCCTGGCCAGACGCTGGGACAGGACCATGGTAACCGAAGAGGCCAGCATGTAGGGCGGAATGCCGATATCCACCAGCCTGCCGATGGTGGAGGGGCAGTCATTGGTATGGAGGGTGGCAAAGACCAGATGGCCGGTCATCGCGGCCTTGATGGCAATTTCCGCGGTATCGATATCCCGGATCTCACCCACCATGATGATATCGGGGTCCTGTCTCAAAAAGGCCTTTAAGGCGGCGGAAAAGGTCATGCCGACCTCCTCTTTGACCGGCACCTGATTGATCCCCTTAAAGTTAAACTCCACCGGATCTTCTGCTGTAAGAATTTTGATATCATCCTTGTTCAGCCGGTTTAATACAGAGTATAGGGTTGTGGTTTTCCCGCTGCCCGTGGGACCGGTCACCAATAACAATCCATAGGGTCTTGAAATGCATCGTTTAAGGCTGTCAAATGTGGCCGGTTCAAACCCCAGCTTGGTCAGATCGATGCTCAGCGCACTCTGATCCAGGATACGCATAACAATGCTTTCACCAAAGAGTGTGGGAAGGGTTGACACCCTGAAGTCAATGGATTTTTTACGGCCGAACCGAAGCTTGATTCTCCCGTCCTGGGGAACCCGCCGTTCGGCGATATCCAGTTGCGCCAGAATTTTAATCCTTGAGATAACGGCATTTTTTATGGACGTCGGCAGATTCATGGCCTTGTACATGGACCCGTCCAGACGGTACCGGACCTGGAAGGATTTTTCAAACGGTTCAATATGAATATCAGAGACACCGTCATTGATGGCTTTGGTCAAAATACCGTTTACCAGCTTGATAATCGGTGCGTCCGATGCCATGAACTCATCAGCACCGTCATCAAGTTCACTGGCACTGACCTCAACCTCACCGGCAGCCTCGGATACCAGAGATCCGAAATCATCCACCGATGTGACCGGTTCATCATCTTCGGCATCATCTTCAAAATGGAGAAAACTCTTATACTCATCATCATCGATTTTGTAAAAATCCCGATAGGCCTGGATAATATCGTTTTCAGTGGATACATTCACCTGGATCGTCTTACCCGTCTTTTTCTGCAAGTCCTCCACCAAAGCGGTATCCGTGGGTTCCACCATGGTGATGGACAGGTTCTCCCCCTTTAATTCAAGGGGAAAGGCCATGGCTGTCTTTGCCATTTCATAGGTGAACAGTTTGAACAGTTTCGGATCCGGTTTAATTTCCGAAAACCGGATAACCGTATAATTATACAACCGCCCCAGGACATTGATAATGGTATCCGGATCGATATACCCCTTGTTCAGCAGGATAGCGGAAAGGCGTTCATTGTTTTTTTTATGAACATTCAACGCTTCATCCAGCTGCATACTGGTGATCTGGCCCTCTTTGGAGAGGATTTCACCAATCTTTGTCTTTCCGGCTCCGGACTGATCTTTAATCGTCGATTTAAGGCTGGATGATTTTTTCATTTAAGAATCCCAATATTGTGTTAAACTGCGGATCGCTCAACTGACGGCTCGATTCAGACGCGGTCACTTATAGTTTTTATAGATCCGAATCCCGCCGGCTGTGATCAAAAAGATGCCCAACAGATAAAAACAGGCCTTCAGGACGCCCTGTTTCTGACTGAAAAACTCTATGGCTGCAACCTGAGGCATAATTTGCGGAATGCGGTAGAAAACACCCAACCCCACTGCAACCAGGAAAACACCGTAAAAAAGGTGGATTTTTTTTTTGTCCATTTGCACTACTCCTTTTCAAACTGATCAATCTGTTGATTGTAAGTCATTTCAAGCCCTTCAAACTCATTCATATGTACCTCCAGATCCTCGAACATCTCATCGGTTTGCGACTGCAAATCGGCCAGTTGTTTTGACAGAACCCGTATCCGGTTACCATCCTGGGTCTGGGATGCTTCAAGCAGTTGCTGATTCAAATTATCAATGGATTGATCATTTTCATCAATTTTTGTTTCAAGCAGATCGATCTTTTTTTTCAATGGACCGGTCTTTCTTGACTTTTCTTTTATGAGTTCGGATTTTTTCCGGCGCATCTCTTTTTTATTCAGGCCTTTTGATCTCTCTTTTTTTCGGGGGACCCGGACCTCCTCGTCTTCCCACCCTTCTTTTTCTAAAAATTCCTGATATGTTCCTTCAAAAACAGATACCCGGTTATCCTTAAACACAATGAGCCGGTTGGCAATGGAATGAAGAAACATTTCATTGTGGGTCACAATCACCACACCCCCTTGGAAATTGTCGAGGGCGGCGATAAAAGAATCGCAGGATTCGATGTCCAGGTGATTGCTGGGTTCGTCCAGAAGCAGAAGGTTTAAAGATTTCATCAATAATTTACCCAGCATGACCCGGGCCTTTTCACCCCCGGACAAGACTGAAATCTTCTTTAATGCCGCATCCTGCTCAAACATCATGGCACCGCAGATGTTTCTTGCCGTCTGCCGGTCGGCATCCGGGCAGGAAAGGGTCAGTTCCTCTTCTATGGTGAACGTATCGTTTAAGGATTGAACATTGGTCTGTTCAAAATAATCATGAAAGACCCCGGGATTAAAGGCAATCCTTCCGCTGCCCGGCGCCAGTTCATTGTTCAGCAGCTTCAGCAGTGTGGTTTTTCCTTTGCCGTTCCGTCCGATAATGGCAATCCGGTCTTCAGGAAAAACGGTAAAGGTAAGATCCGCAATTAACGGATGAGCCCTGTCCCAGCCAAAGGTTAAATCCTCAACCCGCATGAGCTGTTTTCCGGCAAAGGGTTCATAATTAAAAGAGAACTCAAGGTTCTTTAATTTTTGCAGTTTATCTTTGGTTTCTGCTTTTTCAAGGGTTTTAATCCTGGATTGAACCATGTTGGCCAATCTTGCCTTTGCCCTGAACCGGGTGATAAAGAGTTCGACCTCTTTTCGTTTTTTTTCTTCATTCTGCCGGGTCTTTTCATAGACCTCTTCATCCTGGGCCACCTGAAGATAATATTTGGATGTATCGCCCTTGATTTTTTTGATCTTCCGGCGATGGATACCGGCGATGTGCGTTACCACGGCATCCATAAATCCCCTGTCATGGGTAACCAGCAGCACCTCCCTGGGCCAGGCCTTAAGAAACCCGGTAATCCAGCGAATTGAAGTGATGTCCAGGTAGTTTGTGGGCTCATCCAGAATCAGTAAATCCGGATCTGACACCAGTACCTTGGCAAGGTTAAGCCGGACCTGGAACCCTCCTGAAAACAGATGCGGCCCCCGGTTCAGGTCGGCCTGGCCAAACCCGAGTCCGGCAAGGATTTTCTCAACTTTCCAGGACTGGTCTTTTTCATGCTCCGGTAACCCGGTCATGGCCTCATTAAGTACGGTGTCCATTGAAAATTCAATCTTTTGTGATAAAAATCCAATCCGGTAATCAGACGAACAGGTAATTTGGCCTTCATCCGGATGGTCGGTTCCGTAAATAAGATTTAAGAGGGTGGTTTTACCGTGACCGTTCCGGCCCACCAGGCCGACCCGCTCTCCCGGGTTGATCTGGAACCCGGTTTTTAACAGCAGCACCTGATCCCCGAAACTTTTTGATATGGTGTCAATATTTAACATGAAATCCCTTTAGATATTCAAAGCAGTAATGTCCTGGTCCGTGTCATTACCCTCTCCTATCGTTTATGTATTTCACAGGATAATAACATGTTTTTTAAGAATCATAAATGCCCTGTTCTCTTTTGCACCGGGTCTTTCACGGTTTGATCCCATAATAAAAGAAAAGGCCGCACTTATTTTGACGAATTATAAATGACCGGGTATGGCGCAGGTGGAATAAGGGATGTCAACTTAAAAAAACAAGGGTCGGTTGTTTAACAATGATGGAATGAAATGGTTTAATCAATATCAATCCAGTATTGAGACCATTTGCATCTCTCTTTATAGGGATATTTGATTAATTCGGTGGCCAGAATCGAAAAATCGTTTGGCCGGATTGTAAAGTATGCGACCTGGCGTTTACCCAGGGTCTCCTTCAGCCCCACTGCGACATACAATGTTTGATACTCTTTTTGGACGAAACATTGAACCGCTCCCGTGACAATTCTTATACCGGACTCATCCTGAACACCGAACAGATCAATCATGGTAATATTAAACGCTTGGCCTTTAAAATGATTGGTCGCCGCGGTACGGGTCAATTCACAGGTGATGAAATTCTTAAAACTGCTTTCCGTCTCTCTGAATTCAAATTCATCCGCCCATAACGGATGAACGGAAGAGATAATCATCACAACAATTACTGACAAAAGACTTTTATTGATTCTATGCATCCTCTCGCACCAGCCGGGATATGGTTTTTGACAATTCGTTCAAGATCACCGGTTTAATAACCACCGAGGGATTGTTCGAAAACCGGTCTGTATAGATCTGTTTGGCACCTGAATCTTGATAACCAGTATCAAGAACCAGGGGAATGCCCGGATCGGTTTCTACAATCTGATCGACAAAATTATTTTCTTTGGGTTTAATCGACTCGTGGTGGGCAAGAATCATTTTAAATTTATCGGGATAGAGCCTGAACGAGGCAACAGCCGTTTCACTGTTTGGATGTATATCCGCTTGATACCCCATCTTTTCAATGACTGCCCGTATCAGACCACTTCTTTTTTTGTGGGAGTCAAGCACCAGAATATAATTGGTACCTTCAATCGGCATTTCCTGTTTTTCATTTATTTCCATTGGCACCCACTTATCCTGGCGGACAGGGTGAACCTGTTTGACATCAATATAAAAGGCCTTTGAAGAGACAAACTCGTCATTTCTGCCCGCATCGATCCGTAATAAAAAATGATTCGTAGATGCCAGATAGGAACGAAGCCATTTCCGGTAAGTCGCATCATCCCCCTGAAGTATAATCACTTTTGACCCGGCGGATGAGCTGATCTGGAAAGAATGATAGATCAGAGGGGTGTGAGAGGATTCGAGCCGGGTCTCTTTATAGTTCTCGGAAAGAACCTCAACCATCACATCTTTTGCAAGGGCAACCGGACCGTGCGGCATAAAATGGCATCCGCATAAAACAAACAAACAGAAAAAAACGTTTCTCATAATTGATCCTGAAAATATCCGGGTTGCATTCGTATCGTTTACCAGTAACAAATTGTTACTTTAATGAGTTAACACGGCCATAAGCCGTGTCGTCTGCTATTAATTAATATGTATCGACACGTTTAGCAGGAATCTTGACTAGAAGAATACTTAAAACCGGGAAACAGAGGCGGATCGGATTTCCTCCGCCCGGACAAGGGATTTGGAACAGAAGCGTTAAATTCGAAAAATGGCAACGATTAGCAGAATCAAAGAGACACAGCCGGTCACCACCAGGATCATTGTATGATCTTTTTTTCTCCGGCCGCGAAACCGTCCCAGGATAATACCGAATATACTGATAAGAATTCCGCCGCCAACCAGATAGATCAGATAATATAAATATTGAATATCCCAGTGGGTCCGAAGATGCAGCCGGTAAAACCGGTCAAAAAAGGATTCAAATTCGGGCTGGGCACGATGGAACACCAGAAGAATCAGAAACAAAAGTATCCATGCCGTGATCGTTAAATAGAAAAGCAAACTTGCCCAGAAATCTTTTTTTTTTCGCCGTTCCAATCGTTATATCCGTTTTTTGTTGTTTAAAAGCTTCCGTACCCGGATATATGTATCATACCCCTGCAACGATCAAAAGCAAACAAATCCTTACAGCCGGGTAAAGTTGTACAACCCGGTATAATTTTTAATCGCCATCATTACATTGGGCTGAACGGGTCCCATTTTGACCGGGATTATCTGACAACGGAATTAATTTAAACAAAGAGCATGAGGTGGGTTATCCGTTCGGTCTTATCAATCCAGAACATCCCGGATAATGGAGAGCAGTTCTTTGGTAAGAATCGGTTTTTGAAGATATCTTTGGATGCCGATGGATGCGGCACTGTCATCCGGCAATTTTGCACTGTGTCCGGTGCACAGAATAATCGGTATGTCGGCATTAATTTTTAATATTTCTTCGGACAACCGGTCCCCGGTCATCTGAGGCATGGTGAGGTCCGTAATCACCAGATCAAATCGTCCCGGTGTCTCCCTGAAGGTATTCAAAGCGGTTAAACTGTCTGTGCAGGATATGACCGTGTAACCGTATTGCCTGAGCATCCGTCCCATGGAATCGACGATCTGAAGCTCATCGTCCACCAGCAGAATGGTTTCTGTGCCGCCGGTTATCGTTTCAGATACCGGTTCAAGATGGTCGGAAGAGATATCCGGGTCAATCACCGGCCAGTAGACCCGGAATACGGTTCCCTGTCCGACTTGACTGGTCATTTTGATAAATCCGTTGTGGTTTTTAACGATCCCGTCCACAAGGGCAAGCCCCAAGCCGGTTCCCTCACCAACCTCTTTGGTCGTAAAATACGGATCAAAAATTCTCTCGATATGTTCTTGTTCTATCCCCATACCGGTATCACTTATTTCAAGCTCGAGATACATGCCGCAGGGCAGATCCTGATCAGGAATCTCTTCTCTGTCCGTTATGTTGACTTCCTCTAAACGGATCGTTAAAACACCGCCGTCCGGCATCATGGATTGGTATGCATTGGTACACAGATTCATGATCACCTGGTGAATCTGGGTGGGGTCTGCCAGCACCTTTTCCCGGGATGCCAGATCGATGTTTATCCGAATCGTAGACGGAATGGATGACCGCAATAATTTAACGGCTTCTTTAATTGCACTTGAGATGATCAGGGGATGTTTTTCATTCTCAGCCTGACGGCTGAAGGTTAATATCTGCTGCACCAGGTCGGCGGCTCTCTGGGCCCCTTTTATGACTTGGTCCATACTCTCTTTTGCCTTTTGGGCATGATCCAGATTCATTAATGTCAGTTGGGAATATCCGAAAATCGCGGAAAGAATATTATTGAAATCATGGGCGATTCCTCCGGCCAAAGTGCCAATGGCTTCCATCTTCTGAGATTGGCGCAATTTTTTTTCAACCCGTTTCACAGCCTCTTTTGCCTTTTTATTTTCCGTCATATCCTTGACAAAACCGATCACACCGACGACACTCCCGTTTTTGTCCGCGTTGGGCCTCAGTTTGATATCACAGATCCGTTCGCCGCCGGTGCAGGTCTGAATTCGAATGTTTTCGATACTTGACTCTTTGCCGCCAAGGGCCGTTTGAACCTGTTCAGATACATGGGTGATATTTTCAGGTAAGAAGAGATCCGAGTACTTTTTTTTGAACCAGTCCTGCCGCAGCTGGCCGGTCATTTGTTCAAGTGCGGCATTAAAGGATGAAAACCGCAATTCATGATCCAGAGTAAAGATCCCGTCGCTGGATGTTTCAATAATGCTTCGATACCGTTCCCGGCTTGCCGCCAGCTGCTTCTGGGCATTTTTCCGATCCGTAATATCGTAGGCTGAAAAGGTGATTCCCTGTGACAGGTCATCCGAATTGACCGGTGCCGAACTGAGCAGTACATGAATGAGATTACCGTTTTTGACCTGCCATATGGCTTCCATGGATCCGGACCCGGTTTTTCGAATTTGATCGGACCTGCATGCTCCGACATATTCAAATTCTTCCTGTGTCGGATATAAGATCCGTGAATTCTGTCCGATCAATTCTTCACGGGTATACCCCGTCATATCACAGAGCTGCCTGTTTACCTGTTTGATGACCCGGTCACAGGCCATACCGATTCCGGCGGGTACCGAACGAAATATACTGGACAGTTCCGCTTCATTCTTTTCCAAGGCCTGCTGGGCCTTCCCGCGTTGCCGAATGGCAAAATACAACCAGTTTGAAATCCCTAAAAAGATAATAATAATGATGCTGTAAAGCGGTAACACCTCTTTTAGAATCTGTAGTTTCAGGTCAAGAATTGCTCCTTGGGGTATCACTGAAACCAGTTTTGCGTAAAATACGCCCGACTGTTTTTCGGTTAACGTGTTTTCTGCATCGGTTTGGGACGGAGTGGAATTAAGAATTTCGATATCTTTGAATCGAATGGTCCGATGGGTATAAAATGAGGTATTAAATATAAATTGTCCATGGTCCGTGTCTTTTAGTTTGGCCCAGAGAGCCGGATTTCTAATCTTCAGGGTCTGTTTTTTTCCGTCTTCAAACATAAACCCCCATTCATCTTCGGCATTGATGGCTTTAAGCCAATACCCATTCGCATTCAACAGCATGATTTCCCCCACATTAGCAAGGGTTTTTGCCTCTATGTGATCAATTATATGCGAACCCAGGTAATTTAAAAAAACGATTCCTTTTTTTCTGCCGTCCGGGCTGAAAATCGGTAAACCAAAACGGATCATCGGTTTTAACGGTTTTTCTATCTGGCCGTTTTCAATATTCAAGTCAAAGGGGGAAATCAATAATTCACCCGGATTCAGTTGAATGGCCTCTTGAAAATAATACCTGGTGGCTTTGTCCTGCAGTTCATTATCTTCTTCTGCAACATAGGTTCCGGTGGTATGATTGATTCGAATCCGCTCACGCCCCTGCATATCGAGAAACCGAACCTGGTCATATCGATTTGTTTGTACGGCAAACCGTTTAAAAAGGTCGACAACGGCTCTTTTATTTGTTTCTGTCGGATTCCGGAGCCAGCTATAAAGGAGTTTGTGATTGGCAAGATAGACCAGATTATATGCGTTGGCATTCATCTCACTTGCGATTGTTTTTTCCAGAAGTTCAAGCGTCTGCCGTTCATACGCTTCTAAAAGCAATTTTCTAAAATTAAATTCCTGAAAATAGAATCCGATAAAGATAAGTGTGGTTGCTGTAAAAAGAATGCCAAAGACAAGCAGTCCCATATTCGGATATCGTTTTTTATGCCAAAGTCTCATCTTGCCGCTTCGATACCCTGATACATCGGTTTCCCCATACCCGCTATAAATGCCATGAGATTATTTATAAAAACAACTTTTTACATTGAACATGCTTAACTTTCACACAATTTTAAAACCGTCTCAAGCTAAATTTTAAATTTTTGCACAAACCGGGTTAAGTTTTCAGCCAGTTTTGATAATTCCCGGGCGCTTTTATTCACCTGTCGGCTTCCCACATTTGTTTCCGTGGAGGCCTGACTGACCTCTGCGATATCCCGGGTCACTTCCCCGGCCACTGCAGATGTCTGGTTCACATTTTCACTCACCTCCCGGACACCGACAGCTGCCTGGCTCACATTATCGGCAATTTCCTGGGTGGTTGCAGATTGTTCCTCAACCGCCGTCGCGACAGAAGTAACAATATCATTGATATCCGTTATAACTTTGACAATCTCCTGAATGGCGCTGACAGATTCATCAGTGGTGGACTGGACACCTGAAATTTTCTCATTGATCTCACGGGTGGCATCTGCCGTCTGTTGGGCAAGTGCTTTAATCTCTCCGGCAACGACGGCAAAGCCTTTACCGGCTTCACCGGCCCTGGCGGCTTCAATGGTTGCATTCAGTGCAAGCAGGTTGGTCTGTTCGGAAATATCGGCGATTGTTTCGGTTACCTTACTGATATCCGAGGCTGCCCGGCCCAATTCATCGACCTTCTCAGACACTTTTACAGCACTGTCAACCGCCTTTGAAGTTGTTTCACTGCCCTGAGCCGTATTTTCAGAGATCTCATTGATTGTTGCCGTCATCTCCTCAGCCGCAGAAACGATCATCTGAATATTTCCGGCTGTTTGTTCCGTGGCTGCAGCGGTTGAATTCATATTGGTTGCCATCTCTTCTGCAGCGGCAGCCACATTGTTTGATCTCTCAGCCGTCTGCTCGGAGTTGGAACTGATCTGAGCGGATACAGATGACAGATCAGTGGATGATACACCCAGGGTCTGGGTGCCGGAAGCGATATCTGAAAACATGGTTCTCAAATTTTTACTCATCCGGTTTAACGAGTTTGCCAGTAAGCCGATTTCATCCTTCTGGTCAAGGGATAATTTTTGGGTTAAATCACCGTTTGCAACCTGTTCGGCAAGATTAACAGCCTGCTTCATGGGGCGGCTTATGCCGATCGTGACAAAATAACCCGCCGCTGCAGCCAGAACAGCGGCTAAGGCAAATAGAATCGTCAGCACTTGATTGGACGATGCCGCCTGTTCTTTTGCATTCTGATTAAAAGAGACCGCCTTGTTGTCTGCAAAATCCTGGACCTTGTTCAATACATTGATCAGTCTGGCAAGGTGGGGTGCCCCTTCTTTAACGGTAATTTCCCCGGGATTGGCTGTGACCTGGGCCAGCCGCATGGCAATGACCTTATCCCGGATCGGTTTCCAGTCCTTAAACAATTGCTCGGTCGCTTCGATTTTAGATTTATCTCCCAAAAACCGTTCTTTTAACAGCTCAAATTTATTCATGATCCCGGGAATCAGGCTGTCAACCTCCATGGCCATTTGGTTAACTGCCTCTGGTGTGGAAGAAACGGAAAGATCTTTCATTATTTTAAGGATCTTATAGGTTTCCGCTTCAATTTCAATGGCCGTTGTTGAAACGGTAAACGGGTGCCGGTAGAATTTTTCGACCAAATCAGCCGAATCCGCACCAGTTCCCACCTGCCGGGCTTTTTTATTGAACTCCATTGCTTTATTCCGGGCAAACTCAATCAGGCCGTTTAGCGATTTAACGATTTTTTCAACATGGGGTGCCCCTTCAATTCGTGTAATTTCATTGGCATTATTTTCAATCTGAATTTTTCGTTGTTCAATCACCTTGTTTCTGATGGGTGTCCACTCCTTAAACAATTTTTCAGCCAGGGCAATATCTTTTTTGTCCCCTAAAAATCGTTCATTTAAAATTTTAAAATGCTTCAATGCATTTTCAGCGTTTTGATCGACGATCTCCCTATTCTTTTGCATCTGTTCCAGTGTTTCAGATATGGCCACATCTTTCATGGACCGGTGAATGGCCACAAGTTCGGTCTGAATATCGCGGATATGGGTCCCCACGGCAAAGGGGTGCATGTATAATTTTTCCGTCAGATCCGATAACCGGTGTGAGGTTTGTAACGAAATGACACCCCCCATAATCATTAATAGAATAACCAGACCAAATCCTAATGTCATTTTCTGCCAGAGCTGAATATTCTTCATGGGTTTCTCCTTTTGGAAAAATAAACGGTATTGTAATTTACACCGATACGATTTAGCGAAGGCTTCTTGTTGTGCGAACGAATAAAAGACGACTCGACTGGTGAGTATACCGGTCCTTTTATTTTTTCAAAGATTTAGGAAATGGATTGCGAAATCCTAAACGATTTTTTTAATTTATAAGAAAATGGCGGTTTACGAATTAATATACATAAAAAGAAGCAGTTATGCAAAGCAATTTTAACGACCCTGATCCACCATGTGAAACAAAAATTGGATGATGGATTTGGGACGACCGGGCCGTAAGATTTCGGCCCGGCGATACTACAAACCGGATAAAAGGGGACTCATCAGGTTAGCTGTCCTGCATGGGATTATATACGGATTTCTTTACCAGGTCCGGATATGTCCGGTTCAATCCTTCCAGTTCGGTAATGGCTTCCGGCGGACCGATAAACACAACATTATTGATCAGGGGAGAACAGTCTTTTACCGGAGTATAGGGTTCAACCTTGTGCTGAGACATGACAAGGTTGAACAGGTGCAGCCCGGCACCATGGTCCAGAACCCCTTTGGCCCGGATCAATTTTTTCGGAAAAGAGGGGATCATTGATTTAAATGCCTGAATATCCGTTCCCTTCCAAACGTAAACAGCCGACATCAGCCTGTCCGGGGGTACGGCATCGGCATCCGGATTTTCCAGCAATTTTTCAATGGCAGTGTCAAGTTCCTGCTCGGACAGATTCTTTTGGGTTGAAATATCAACCGAATCGGAATCAGACACCTGTGGTGTAAAAAATTCATCCATGGGAATTTGCGAATAGGTGGTCTCATAAAATCGGGCAGAGGCATTATGTCTGCGCACTAATTTTTTTACGGCCGATATCTTTTCTTTGCCTGCCAGATCGATTTTATTGATGACGAAAAGATTGGAAGACTCGATCTGTTTTTCAACAGATGCAAAAGACTCATACACATCTTCAAAACAGTGGGCATCAATGATGCAGATTTGATGGGTCAGTTTAAATCGGTTGTTAAAAATCGACAATTGAAGATCTTTTTTCAGTGCGGACGGATTTGCCACACCTGTGGATTCCACAATCAGCACATCCGGTTTCAGCTGATGGGCGATCTGGTTCAGGGCCTTGATAAAATCGGTTTTAACACAGACACAGAAAATAGACCCCCGGCTGATTTCAACCATATCAAACTCATCCCCTTCGATGAGGGTGCCGTCCAAACCGATTTCACCGAACTCATTCATCAGGATCATGAGTTTTTGACCCTCTGGAACGGTTTTAATCACCCGGTTCAAAAAAGTGGTTTTACCGCTGCCCAAAAACCCTGTAATCAAAATAACATTTGTGAAAGCACCCATATCTTTTTATTCCCCCGATTTAGTAAGATTTATTTGGAATCTGCTCTGGCCGTCAAGATTTCGACAATCCGTTCTTCGTCCAGGACCCGGCCGGATGAGATCAACTCACCGTCAATGACAAGCCCCGGGGTCGTAAACAGACCCATTTTCGCAAAATAATCAATATCACCGGTTTTGGACAGTTCGGATTTTCCGGCCAAGCCTGTTTTATTCAATGCCGTTTCCACATTTGCATAAAGCATATCACAACTCTTACAGCCTGTTCCGAGAATTTCAATTTTCATCTCTCTTCTCCTGTGGTATGCAAGGCCGCATTTAATAAGAACCTTTAAGATAAAAAGATACTCGTTTAGATGCGCCCGGTATTATCTATTTTTTTCTTTAAACCGACGTTCAATTTCTTCTCCCAGAACCGCCTGCATGGGAATGACGGATGAATAGACAACGGTCCCGTCCATGGCAATGCTAGGAAGGGATCGGGCCCCGATCTCCCGGAACCGCTCCACCCCTTCAAGGGTCCTTAGATCCCACTCATGCACGTCTATCATCTTTTGAAATTTTTCCGGTAAAACCTTTACCGATTCCGCCATATAGACACAGGCGGTTCACTGTCGAAAATCGGTCAGAAGAACATCCACTGTTACCTTTTCCATGGCATCACCGGCCCTTTCATTAACTGTGTTTACCTGCGTTTTCTTAAGGGATCATATCATTTTCCCATTGGGGATATGTCAGTTTTCAGCGATCATTTCACGCACACACGCTCTTAATTCTTCCACACCCGGGGTGGTCATAAAAACAAGTTCTCCGTTTATGAGGATGGAAGGGACCGGCACCTGGGCACCTGACTGCCTCACAATTTCCCGGTATCGCTCTGCACCGGACAGGGTCCGGGTGATCACCTTTTTCACGACCAGATGAGATTTAAATTCACCGGCAATTGATTCGACCACCCGGGCCATGTAAACGCAGGGGATTCAATGCTCACCTTCATGCAGAATTTCAAGACATATCCTTGAGCCTTTGGCGGTATTCTCCTCCATCAACTTGTTTCCTTGAGTAAAAACCGGTTGAAGTTTATATGCTATATGAGGTTGTTCATCCCTGACCGTTTTAAAGGGTGCATTTGATCCCAAGCATTTCCCGGACCGCATCTTCCAAATCGTGCCGCGGCGGTATGGCATCAAAAAAGAGTTCACCGTTAATAAACAAAGAAGGGATCGGTGCAATTCGCCGGTGTTTAAACACCCCCTCTTCTCCGAACAGGGATACGGACAGATCGATAAATCTTTTTTTACCCTTTTCCGTCAGCATGTTCACGCGGTCATAGATAACAACATCAGAGTACGCCGGAAGAATCTGTTTAACCGCTTCGTCCATGTAAAAACAGGGCAGACAATAGTCTGCTTTATACATGACCTCAATGGTTATTTTCTGTTCCGGATTCATACGCCCCTTTTTTTGATCGGTTTGATAAAAACAGGCCTGCACCGGGAATCAGGCCGGTTAAAAGCCCTCTCCCTTTGTGCAAGCCGTGTCTGCTGTGTCGGATTAACTGTCGGACCGGGTGTTCTTTCCGGCACCGGCTTTATCCAGATTCTCTCCAAGTTTGTCAAACTGGAACCCGGTTTCTCTTGCAGCTTTAAGCTTTTCTACGATTTCGGGGTTTTTGGTCCGTTTGACCATCTCATCAATCAACTCCTCGTATTGAGGAATGATACTCGGGAACACAATATCCCCTTCAATGGCGATGGAGGGAAGTACCTTTCCCTTCAACTCCATAAATTTGCCGATCCCGGCTTTATTTTTAATGGAATGTTCCTTGTATTCAATCAATGCCTGAACTTCTTCAGGCATGGCAGCCATGGATTCCATCATGTATCCGCATGCTGCACATTGAACACTGTCAAGCGTTAAAACATCTACCACTATTTTTTCTTCAGCCATCTCTTACCTCCTCCTGGCTTAATCCTGTGGATATCTTGGAAATGTTTCCTCAAACCATGCTTTTGTTTCGTATGCCTGAATCATATGTTCCACCGGAACATCGTAGGGAAGATCTCAGCCGGGCGCAAACGTGTATCCGTGGGAACCGCCTGCGGCAAGACTGACAATGGCGTCCTCCCTGGGGGATATCAACCCCAGACTTAAGGAGAGGGTCAACTTCAGATTACCGCCGAAACCGACACCGTATTTTCTGGCTTTATCCCTGACATAGTTCATGTTTAATTGCTCATCAATGGCAATGCCATGGGTACCGATTTTACAAACTTCATCCATAACCTTTGTGCAATCCCCGCAGATAAAGAATGAAGAGGTGAGACCGGCATCATTAATAGCTTTGATTGACGCCTGGCAATGGGGTGTTACAAACTCACGGAATGTTGTATCCTTGATCTGGGAAGCCACCGGATCGACAATGGCCACAATGTCACAGCCCATCTCAATATAGAATTTACTGGCTGCTTCGCATACTGTTCCGGCATACTCAAGAACGGCATTTGCAAATTCTTTATTTTTATACACATCGGTGAAAATACGAACACCGGCAAGGTGGGATGCCAGGGTCAAGGGTCCGCAAACCAATCCCATCATTGCGCAATCCAGCGCGTCCAGCTGCGGCTTGGCAATTTTAGCAGCCTCAAACAGAATCGGCCAGCGCCCATCCGCTTTTGTGGGAACGGTCAACCCGGCTTCTTCCGGTGTTTGATCCGAACAGGGATGTGTGGACACGGAAGGCACATTGTCTTCCCACCATTTTAATTCACTTCCCACAGAGTGGGCTTCAACGGAAAGATCGAATGAGAGCGGAATTCCGTCTGCTTTATACTCTGTCGCCGTTTGAACAACCCCTTTTGCCATTAATTCGGCACTTTTCAGATAATCATCGGCCTTCTCATTGATTAAGAACGCACAATGAACACCTGCATAAGGAACCCAGGGAGCTGAATCGGTTCGTTTGCCTCTGTAGGCATCGATCAACGTCTGTTTTGACATACTTGTTGCCTCCTCATTTATCCGGTTAAAATATCGACTCTCTTGAGATGAACACTGTCCATTAAATGTCATAGTACGGAAATGACTACAGAGTAAATAGTCCCAAAGTCTATTTTTTAACGACAAAAAAATGATTTTCAACAAATATAGGCCGACCCGGAATTCACATCAAAACATAATCTTTCCGGCACACCTTCCAAGATCCTTGACATCAAGCATTTTCCTTAAATATCAGCCGGTTGATATCATCGGTAATCATAGATTTTTCTTCACTGATATGAAACGGGGCTTTGTTGCTTTCAAATTTTTGTAAAAGAGAAAAGAAGAGATCGATCAAATACTGATTGACCCGGTCGGAGACATTTTCAACCGGATCTTTCCAGTAAACCGGAGAACGGTCATCCGACATGCTCCGCAATACCTTGTGACAGGCACCCATCACCAGATCGGTCATCTGCTTTACACGGGGATCTGCAAATCGGACCCGTCCTTCAAACCCGAAGATTCCCTGCTTTTCAAGCCGTCCCTGTTCCTCAAAAATCCGATACCCCCGGGTTCCGGCAAGCACGATCTGGCGATGGCACAAGAGATTAACGGTCCGGTCCAGACGGTCCAGCAGTCCATTTTTCATCAAAAATTGGATATTTTCCCTTAAATCACCCAGTCTGCTGTCCGGCACAAACATGAGAAAGCCGATCTCAGGTTCGATTCCGTACTGCCTGCACAGACGGATGGCAGCACTTGCCCGGGACGGTCCGGAAGACTTGCCGATGGAACCTAGGACAGCCTCTGATCCGGATTCTACCCCCATGAGGAGGCTGTTGAACCCGGAGGCAACCAGGTGCCCGAGAATCGCTTCATCCAGATCCCCGGGGCGTGTTTCCATGCCGAACCGGATACCCAGCGGCCGAATGAGTTCCATCAATTTGATCGCTCTTTTTTTACCGGCTTTACCCGGGCCGATAAAGTTGGGATCGGCAAAATAGAAATCTTTAACCCCAAGGTCCACCAGACCTGTTATCTCTTTTACTATATTTTCAGGGGATCTTCCCCGCCAGAGCGCCCCCTGGTTATAGAAAGAGGGAACCGGGCAGAAGCTGCAGTGATTATAGCACCCGCGGCTGGCCAGAATTGTGACCACCCCATCCAGGGAGAGTCGCTTTGGAAAGACAAACCGGTCAATCTGCCTGACAGGGGCTCTTTGCCTCTCTTTTCTGTCTTTAATACAGGACGGCAACGCCAGACCCTGAATCGTTTCAAGGGTGTCACCCCGTTGCAGGGCATCGGCAAGCTCCACCAGGGTCTCCTCAAACTCTCCAACTGCAATGGAGTCAAGACCATCCCGGGATTTAAAAATCTCCCTGTAGACCAGTGAAGGGAAGAAACCAAATAAGTTGATGTGGCCGGAAAACCCTTTTTCTTTCAATTCAGACAGAAATTTAAAGAAAACCGGGGTGTTCTCCCAAAAATAGACGGTGTTAATACAGAGCAGATCCGGCTGAATTGCCAAAAGCTCATCTGCCGCCGTTTCAAATGTCAGAGATGCGGCAGATGAATCCAGCAGCCGGGTTTCATATCCGGCATCTTCCAAAGCGGCTGCCGCATATCCGGCCATCAGACAGGACCACAACGGTGTATTTGCAATATCGTTAAACCGTTTTTCAGATAACATTCGCGGGTGCTCAAATACACAGATTCTCATCAGGGTCTCCTATTCCACACCCAGCCTGGAAAAGATGCCTGCCGTGTGGCAGATGGTTTCAAATTCATGAAGCAGGCCGGCATAGGGTTCGGGGTTATGATAAACAGGGTATAATAAATCGGCTTTTTCTGACAGATCCCCGGATTTTATCAATTGCTTGGTCATGGGTGCCCCGGGATATAACCGGACAGGGTTAAAAATGACGGCACCTAAATTTTTAGCAGATGCATGGATATCCAGGATATCTTCAAGCGTCTGTTTTGCCTCAAGCCGATGGGCATCTGTTTCCCCGGGAAGATTAAGCAAAAAATGACACATGGTCAGAATGCCGGTCCGGGCCGTCAGCCTGGATGCATTTAAAAGCGTCTCCTTTGTCATCTGTTTGTTAAGGTATGTCAACCCATGCCCGGTCAGGGCATCGCCGGAAAAATAGATCGCAGCCAGACCGGCCTTTTCAGCCCGGGCCAGGGAAGCCGGGGTCAGTGTGTCTTCCCTGAAAAAACCGGTCCACTGCACGGATAGCCTTCTTTGGATCAGCTCCCGGCAGATCGCCTCAAAATGATCCAGGGGCCGGTTTATCACCGGATCCGTGAAATGAAAAAGATGGACTCCGTATTCCCGGCCCAGCATCTCCATTTCATCCACAATGGCCGCAGGGTGCCGGAGCCGCATCCGGGTGCCGCCTAAAAACGGATAGAGGCAGTACCCGCATCTCAGGTCACATCCGCGTTTTCCCTCAATCCCCATGGCAGCCACATAGGTATTGCCCCGGGTGTAATCACGGGGGGAAAAGGAGCGAACATCGATTTTCGGAATGTCGTCCATACCTGTCCGAGCCCCCATGGGATTGGACCGCACCTGGCCGTTTTCCCGCCACAATATCCCCGGAATATTCCACCGGTTTAAAACCGGGGCCAGCAATTGCGGGAAAACACGCTCCCCCTCCCCTTTCAACCCAATATCAATCTGGGGAACTTCGTGCATCAATCGCTGGGCAAAAAGAGAGAATGCCGGTCCCCCGGCAAGAATTCTTGCCCCGGGCACCAGGTGCCGGCAGAGGCGGGCAGCAGTTTTAAGAGACGAGACATAGGATGCATGGTTTCCGGCCAACGGGTCAATGTTCCGAAATGACAGTGTGATGACGTCAGGCGTTGTCTCCTCTAAAAGGGTCTTGAGCCGCTCCCAGGGATCGGGGAAGAGGTTCATGTCCAGAGCATGCTTTTCCATGGTAGCAGGAATGGTGGAAGAGAGCCTTGAAAGGCCCAGCGGATAAACCTTTTCTCCGGCTCCCAGATGGGAGGTGGGAACCTGAACCAGCAATACCGACATGACTACTCCAGCATCAAAAGGCCCATGTATTTGACATATTGGCCTTTTTCTCTGACAGGGGTTAATGGAATTCCGGCATTCCTGACCGTTGAATAGACATCAATACCACAGCTCTCCATGGCCGGCCGTGCCAGTTTATGGTTCCTGCACGACCCGTCTTCCGGGCAGGCCGGGCAAACCGGGCAGGGTCCGGCCCCGAATACCAGCGCCTTTGGAAATCCTTCAAGAAAGGCCTTTCGTTCAAAGGCCAGCAGCCGGTCATGAAATTCTTTGCCCGGCGGTGCGCCCTGTACCAGGACCGCCCGGGAATAGGCATCCAGCAGGATACGGGTTTCCGTATATCTCATCCCGTTGGGAGGGCACTGCAGATTCTTGCCGTACATGTCACAGCCGTACCGGCATTTGAATTCAACCCAGGGAGCGGTTACAACGGCCTTGGGATCAATACCCACACACCGATCAAAGCCGATCTCACCGGCCCAGTCCAGCCAGGGGGCTCTGTTTAAACCGATTTTTTCCTTGCCCCCGGCAACGATGACGGCCGTATCCGTTGCTAAATCCCTGATTTCAACATGGGGAAGATTGAACCTCTCAATCCACCGGACAAGGGTCTCCGCCTCATGACAGGTGCCGTTATACGTATTGAGCATCATGGCAAGATCGTATAACAATCCCTTTTGGGGATGCCCGCCTTTGCGGTCCGGAAAATAATCATGAATGACGATCCGTCCGTCTCTTTTCAACAGGGAAACCGCTTTTCCCAACAGATCCTTTGCCTCCTGCCGACCATAGGCGTGGAGAAAATTACTTAGAATGATCAGGCCGAACTGCTCCTGGAACCGAAAGGTTCTGAAATCTCCGCCCACGGCACGGATACCTTCCCAGTACAGGGGATTTGAATAGAGCTGCCTGGCCGCATCAATGGTTTCAGGCAGGTCAAACAGAACGGCATCCCTGTTTTCAGCGTGGGGACACAAGGCACGGATCATACTGCCGGCTCCCCCTCCCACGTCAAGGACGGGCCCCTGAATATCGGTACGACCGAACAGCTCGGCCACTTCATTGGCCTTCTGTTTTATAATCGTATCAGTGGCTTTGAGATAATGGATGTTCCTGTCTCGATATCCCGCCTTTCCGGGCTTGGGCCGGGGAACTAGGGAGACCGTGTCAGACAATCGGCTCCAGTTGGGCCGCATATACTGCCGGTAAAGAAAAAAATCCCCCATATAAGACGGCTTGCCCGGAACCAGAAACCGGGATGCGATCTGGCTGTTATACCAGGATCCCTTATCCGTACCCACCAGCCCCATGCGTTCCATACACCGGAGCAAGCGGCCCAGTTCATCCGCCCTGCAAGAGGCCCGGGCAGCAATGTCATGCAGATCCGATCCGTTGTTCTCGATAATCCTGAACAGCTCCAGTTCCAATGCAGCGAAAAAGACCTCGGAATACCAATAAGCGCAGGAGAGATCTTCAAGGTATTGAAAACCGGTCTGCCCTAAGTCTGCCTTTTTGAAGCCAAGCATTTCCATCCCGTCAGTTTCCATTTATGCCACACCCAAGTCCTGTCTGTTTAATACCGAAAAAAACACCGGCGATTTGATTGACGGCCATAAAAAAACCCAAGCCGACAGTGTCAGCCCGGGGATTTGCCGTCTCTCCGAGACGTTTTACAATACCTGTTCGTCAGATATTCTGGCTTGTGGATCAATCTACTGACCGCGCCTTCCCATGCTGCTTCGACCCTTAGATCTTTGTCAGCACAGTGGCATGATGCGGTGTTCGTCCCCACTTACAGCGGCGGGTCCGCCCCGGTTTCTCACCGGGTTTCCTGCAAACGGCTATTTTTATATCGTTTTTTTATTTCCCCGGGTTCCGGTCACCGTAAATCCGAAGAAAGGGTATATTACCAGAGACCACGGATAAATCAAGAAAGAATACCTTATTAAAAGCTTCTTCAGGATTCAATCCAATAGAATAATGGAATAATATTTAAAGGTCTCTTTTAAGTCGGTGGCGATTTGGGTGCCGATACCGATATTTTTTAACGTGCCCACCAGATCGATTGCCAATGATTCGACCGTGGGTCGTTTTTCCATGGGAAACCGGCAGTTTTCAGGGTATGCGCATTTCTTACAGAGAGAGCAGGCCCCGCTGACAAGACCGAATGCCTTGTCAAACCCTTCAAGAAACAAAAACCGTTCCAAAGATACGGTTCCCTTCCAGTACCGGACCTGATCCGTCCGTTTCTTATTGGTGTCCCGGTAAAATTCACTGCAGGTCTGATTGCCGATCAGCATCAATGCCGTGGTATATTCGGTAAGAAGCTCCCGCACCTCTGATATGGTCGGGGTGGCCGGCGGACAGGACCAGTTGGAGTTGAACTGGGCACACCCGTATCGGCATTTTAAATTCACCCAGTTGGCGATGACGATCTGCTCCGTACCCAAGGGAAGGATGGATTCCAATCCGTATTTTTTACCCTGGATATGCAATTTTTTTAGTAACTTGTCGGAAACCCCTTCAGTTGTACGGAAAGATTTGCGAATGGGTACGATTTTTTTTAAATGACCGGCTGGGCTCATCAGGCACGTCCTTTTCCCGTTGGATGGATCCCGGGATTCTTCGGGTTGGTGGTTTGATTAATATATTCTTGTATGGCGGCGGTTAATTCTTCCGGAAGGGGTACGGTTGTAAAAAGAACGTCACCGTTGATCAATATGGTTGGGACAGAGAGCAGCTTACCTGCCCGTTTACAGAGTTTCATAAACCGGCTTGCATTTTTGAGTCCACCCCGGCGAACCACCGTCTGAATCTCAATTTGATCGCCAAAGGTTTCAGCAACCATATCCACGGTATTGACGGCGTAATCATACATCACGCAATGAACTCTCTCGCAAATAATTTCAACCAAAACCGGTGCGTTACCCTTTGCAATCCGTTCCTCAACTTTTCTGAACTTCGTATGCCAGTTACATTTTAAATCATTCGCACCCATTGCCCTGCCCGATTCGTTAAAGACCGGAATGAATCGTTTCTAAATCCATCCCTTTTTATATTTGCACTCTTTTATTACATTCTTTTTTATTTAACATTTTTGTTCAAAATTAAAGCCGACATCCTTGGGAACCGCAAGCCCCAACGTCACTTCCACCGTCTTTACTATGGCAGTTGGGACCGGGCAGGCCAGATGGCATCCGGCCCTTTGAGCAGAAATAAAAATCGGGTTGCCGGTTACGGGTATAAACAGATCGTTCATATTCATTTCATTCAGATCTGCCGAGAGTTTTTTGATCATCTCACACCGGGATTCCACAATTTCAAAACCGGCAACCCGTTTTTCCTTTTTCCAGGCTTTAATTTTGCATGAGAATCCGCACACTCCCGGATCCACACTTAAACAAACCTTGTCCGTCATAAAAACCTGCCCGTTAGTCGGATTTTTTTAAAAAGGCGGATTTTTTTAAAAAGGTATCAGCCGGTATCGCCCTGGAAAACTATGAATGAAAACCAATCAACGATTCCCGGCTGATCCCCCCCCCAATCAATTCGCCAATTTCGGTTTTACCGGCCCTTTGGGTCCCTGGTTCAACACATGGTCCGGAACAACCCCCTCCAGATGCGGGAATTCATCCGACATATGCGGCATCTGCATGGCTTCCATGAAATCCTGTTCAAATGTCGGTTCCACCGTCAGTTCAAGGTATTGAACATTCCGGGCACACCAGTTGGCCTCGTCCCGTTTCTTTTTATTCAGCAACGCCGCCCGGCAGCCGTCACCGGCCGCATTGCCCACGCCATGAATCCGTTCGATCTCGCAGTCCGGGAACAATCCCATGACCAGGGCCTTTTCCCTGTCCACGTGGGTTCCGAATGCACCGGCGATTTTCACGGTATCCACTTTGTCAATTCCCATCCGTTTCATCATCAGTTTACAGCCGGCGTACAGTGCGCCCTTTGCCAACTGAATCTGGCGGATGTCTTTTTGGGTAATAACAATGTCCTGATCAATGGAGGAATCTTCTTTCCATGCCAGAACAAATTCCGGCTGTTTGGTATCCGGGTTCTTCCTGAACCGCGGATTTTCCTTTAACAGCTTTTTATTAAAAACACCGGTTTTAGTGATAACGCTGGACCGGTAGAGTTCCGCCAGAACGTCCAGAATTCCGGAACCGCAAATCCCTTTGACCTTCATCTCCTCGGGTTTGGAGAATTTACGGGATTTGTCATGTCCGATGACCCGGTAGTCCACCTCCTGGGTATCCGGATCGATTTCAATCCGTTCAATGGCTCCGGGTGCGGCTCTCATGCCGTAACTGAGCTGCGCCCCTTCCATGGCCGGTCCTGTGGCACAGGAGGAAGAGTACAACTTGTGCCGGTTGCCCAGAATCAGTTCGCCATTGGTTCCGATATCGATGATCAGCTGGATATCATCCCCTTTATAGGGTTCTTCGGCCAACAGAACACCCACATTGTCACCCCCCACGAATCCGGCCTCGTTGGGCATGGCAAAAATATAGGATGAACCGTTGATATCAATCCCCAGATCCCGAGCCTTGATATCCAGGCTGTGGTGAATCACCGGCGGAAAAGGCGCCAGTCCCACCGGTTCCGGATCAAGCCCAAGCAGAATATGGTGCATGGCCGTGTTGAATCCAATGGTCACATCTTCGATATCCTCTTTGTTGATTCTCAGATATTCCACCCCTTCTTCAAGGATCTCCCTGTATTCGTCCGGTCCGTCCTCGCCTTTCTTTTTCCTGATCTTCTTCTTTTTGGGATGGGTCTGTTCAATGGCTTTTTCAATCAGAGAATTAATCCCTTCAATGATATCGTCGCTCATCCGTTTTAACCCGCCCGGTGTGGTCATGTGGAAGGTGATCCGGGCCATGACATCCTCACCGTACTTACACTGGGGATTCATAATGGATGACGTGCCGATCACCTCCATGGTTGTCAGATCGCACAGATAACCGGCACAGGTGGTGGTGCCCACATCGATGGCAATCCCGTATGCGCGCTCCACCCGGCCCGGCTGAATCCGAATCACCTCTTTGTCGTTCCAGACGCTGACGGTAACGGTCCAGTCTTTTTCCCGGATGGCACCGGGAAGCGTTCTCAGGGTAACGATATCAACGGTCAGGTCGGTTAAGCCGTATTCCCTGGCAAGCCCGTTGGTCAGCCGTTCCCAATCCCCGATCTTATCTTCAAAATCCGGTTTGTTCAATTCAATGGTATAGAGCCTGACTGTGGGGTTGAACTCTATGTCAATATCACGGGCCGCTTTAGAAACCACTTGCTTGCCGGCCCGGGATTCTTCCGGAACAAAGACCAGAATGTCATCATTGATGTTTGCCACACAACCGAGTCTGAATCCCTTTTCCCGTCTCTCCGCGTTGATGAATTTCGATTCAATCTCATCCTGCCACTCGGAAACATGTTTGATGGACGACTGGATATTGTATTTTTCAAAATGGCCTTCCTCGATGCGGACAATACATTTTCCACAGACCTTGGTTTCTCCGCAGAGGGCTTCAATATCGACACCGATAAGCCGCGATGCCTCTATGATATTGCATCCCTTGGGCACTTTCCCGCGCCGGCCGGAGGGCTGAAATATTACATTTACGTATTCTTGTGCCATTTAATGAACTCCTTTGATTATTTGACGTCGCCTTTCTGGAATTCTCTCAATCGACCAATCATCTTAATCCCTTCTGAAACCGCATTCCCGGCGGACTCGGCATAACCGTCAGCACCGAACAGGTTGGCCACATCACGGGTGACAGGGGCACCGCCCAGCATGATCAGGCAGTCCGGATTTTTCTCTTTTACCATGGCGATTACCTTTTTCATCCCCATCATGGTGGTGGTCATCATGGCAGACATAGCAAGCACATCGGAGTTGACATCCAGCTGTTTTTCAACAAAATCTTCCAGAGGGACATCCCGGCCAAGGTCATAGACATCCCATCCGGCCACATCAAACATCATCTTTACCAGGTTTTTACCGATATCATGGACATCTCCCTGGATGGACCCGATGACAACGGATGCCTTTGGCGCATCGGTTTCCAGTTTGATGTGGGGGCGAAGGATATCAAGACCTTTGTAGAGTGCGTCCGCACACATCAGCACCTCGGGAACAAAGTACTCGTTGGTGTCAAAGAGCACACCGACCTCTTCCATACCGGCAGCCAGGCCGTCCATGACGGCAAGCATGGGGTCAACGCCGTTGTCAAGGGCTTCCTGTGCGCCATCGGCGCAATCATCTTCTTCATACTCAACAACAGCTTCTTTTAATTTGGCTAAAATCTCTTCTTGGGTTGACATAGTTCATTCTCCTTTATGTTGTTGTTTTTATTCAACTGTTGGTGGTAAAGGTTAGAGCCTTCCAACCGCCGGTGATGGTTTTTTTCCATACTCTTTTACGGTTTTAACGTAAGTCCTCATGTTCTCTTCCCTGATCTCCGGCCAGATATCACACCCGGGCCAGATCGAATCCTGCCCGTCATCAATACACTTTTTAATGACCGCTTCGACCTCTGCCTGATCTTCCATCTGGCAAAGGGTGGAATAGGGATCAAAATTTCCAAAAATAAGGACATCGTTGCCCAGTTTTTCACGGGTCTCGATAACGTTATTTTTCTGGTCGACACTTAAGGCGTCTGCACCGCAGTCATGCATCATCTGGATAATCATGTCGGTGGAACCGCAGATATGGTTGACCGACGGAACACAGGTAATGGCATCAAAAACCCGTTTCAGGTTCGGACCCACCAGTGTTTTCCACATCCGGGGAGAGAGCAGGTCTGTACCCGATCCCATATCCCTGACACTTATGAAGTCAACATCCAGTTCCTGATACCGTTTGACCAGGTCAATGGTGATATCGGTGACCTCGGTGAGAAACGCATTGATCTGATCTTTATGCTTTTTGACACCTTTTAAAAGGATATCCAGCTCCATAATCTGTCCGGCCATGGTAAACGGTCCCAGTACCCATGCCCCGACCGCCAGCTCAGGCGCCTCTTCCTTGATGATTTTAAATGCCTCCTCAACCATGGGGAGCCGGCCTTTGGACATAAAGTCCTTTGGAATATCAATTTCATCCAGGGTTTTCCACTTGTTGGGAACGGTGGGGTAAAGCACCCCGTCGGCATTTTCATACAAAGAGACACCCCGGCCCATGGCTTCGGCCACAACGGCCATGTCGTAGGGAATGACCACGGCATCCATACCGAACATGCGGGCCGACGTTATGGCGGATTCCGCCATCAACCTGGCATCGGTGTGAATTTTGGCAAACTGGGTTCCCATCTTTTCAATGGCCTGGACCACCACCGCTCCCTGTCCGCTGAAGCACGGCATGGTATCCAGAGGTTCTTTTTTGAACAGCTTTTGGACTCTCTCTTTTCCTGTAAGCTCTGTCATTTTTCTCCCTTTCATATCGATTGATTATTCATTTGAAACTTTTTTATGGCCGCCAAAAAAACTATTTACAAACCATGTCGCTTTGCTTCAGATTTTCTACAAAATCCGGGAACAACTTTAAAAGCGGATGGTTGGGATCTTTGGGCAGCCGTTTGGTTTCATTGTAAACCGCAGTTGCAAGGAAGGCATCTGCCATGGCAATGGCCGGCATAATCCGCTGGGCACCCACCATGGGGCCTGAAAAGATAATGTCATGGTACATATATGCGGACAGCGACTCCAGGGCGGCATCGGCTGCGGCCCACCCTTTAAACCCCCATTTTTCACGGGCTTCCTTCCACATATATGATCCGTTGGACGGTGCGGAACCGGTGGCAAACCCCCATTTTTCCTTAATTATTTTGTTGGCAATACCGCAAAGGGCCGTTGCCGGGCCGTTCATTACAGACGTATCCACAAAGATGTTTTCAAATTTCGCCCCGTTTCTCTCAATGGCGTCCAGCAACTTCTGGGTACCGGAAACACGTCCCGAGGCCATCTGGTCCTCCTGGTCAAACGCCACCAGCAGCACATTTTTAACCCCGATATCGACCATCTCCTTGATTTCCTTATCCAGATCCTTTTCCCAGACCGTAATGCTGTTATAAAACATACGGTCCATCAAACCCTTTTCCGCGCAATAGGCAGCCGCCTGAAGCTTGGGTTTCATCACCCAGGCATCGATACAGAACGGCATATCTGAATTGTCCACGACAAAATCGATAAAGGTTTTAAATTCTTTACCGGTATTGGCAACAATATCGGCCATTCCCGGAACACCGGTCTCCTCGGACAGTTTTTCCTGGGTCTTCAGGAGATCAGCCGCCATCTTTTCATCAAAACCTTCTTTCCGTTTTCCCGGAAAGATTTTATCCCCTTTCTGAAAAATCGAATTACATACAACTGTCGGATATTCGCCGGGTTGCCCGCCAAATTTAACACCCCCTACTTCACAAACCTGTTGCTCCGTATCAAACTGAAACATGTTACCCTCCTGAATCATTTTAATGATATTGGCCCATTGCCGTCTTTAATTTACGCGAAATTTTACTGGAATGAGCCTAACAGAAGGGCAAAGACCAAGTAAATCGTCCGCCAGACGATTTTTAATTTAAAAGAGACTATTTCTATTCAAAAAAAGCCGAACCGGATAAATATACGCCGCTTATTTGTTGATGCATCTCAGCCCTGAAAAGGCGGTTGGCGGGTAAAGCAGGATAAATACGGTTACTTATTCATATTTAAAAAGCCATGAAGATTGTTTTTTCATGGCTTTTTAAAGGGCAAAAATTTAAATTTTTATCTTACCATAACAACCGGTTATATTAAGGCTTCTTGATTGGTTAGTTACTGGGAAAAGAAAATACCGCACCTTCCCGCAGGCTGGCGGACGGCCAGCGCTGGGTAATGGTCTTGCGCCTTGTGTAAAACCGGACACCGTCCGGCCCGTAAATGGACAGATCACCGAACAGGGAGCGTTTCCAGCCGCCAAAACTGTGGTAGGCGACCGGTACCGGCAGGGGCACGTTGACACCGACCATACCGACCCTGATGTTATCGGTGAAATAACGGGCAGACTCTCCGTCCCTTGTAAAGATGCAGGTACCGTTTCCGTATTCATGGGCATCGATCAGGTCCATGGCTTCCTGCTGGGTTTCTGCCCTGACAACAGCGAGTACCGGGCCGAAAATTTCATCCCGGTATATTTTCATGTCCGGTGTAACCCGATCAAAGAGGCAGCCGCCCAGGAAAAACCCGTTCTCGTATCCGTCCACCACGATGTTACGGCCGTCAACGACCAGTTCCGCACCCTCTTCAATCCCGAGATCCACATATCCTTTGACCTTCTCAAAGTGCGATTTTGTGACAAGTGGCCCCATGTCGTTCGTGTTGTCCGAACCCGGGCCGATTTTCATTTCCGCCAGCCGCTCTTTCAACTTGGCCACCACGGCATCTCCGGTGGTGTCTCCGACGGTCACCACAACGGGAATGGCCATACAGCGTTCGCCACAGGATCCATAGGCTGCTCCCATCAGTGCGTTCACCGCATTATCAAGGTCTGCATCCGGCATGACAATGGCGTGATTTTTGGCACCGCCCAGGGCCTGAACCCGTTTGCCGTGTGCCGTGCCCGTGGTGTAGATATACTCGGCCACCGGGGTGGACCCCACAAAACTGACCGCCTCTACCCGTGGATCGGTCAGAAGGGTGTCCACGGCTTCCTTGTCACCGTTCACCAGGTTCAGAACCCCTGGCGGCAACCCGGCTTCCTGTGCAAGGTGCGTCAGGTACATGGAAGCTGTGGGCGTACGCTCAGAAGGCTTGAGAATAAAGGTGTTGCCGGCAACAACAGCCAGCGGCCACATCCAGAAAGGCACCATGGCCGGAAAATTGAAGGGTGTGATCCCGGCAACCACGCCCAGGGCCTGATGTTCACTCCATGAATCAATGGCAGGGCCGACGTTTTTGGAGTGTTCGCCTTTGAGCAGCTCAGGGACGCCGCAGGCAAACTCCACATTTTCGACGGCCCGGAGAAGCTCACCCATGGCATCGTTAAACACCTTGCCATGCTCATCCGTGATCATCCGGCATATCTTATCGGCATTTTTCTCCATGAGATGTTTCAATTTATACATGACCTGGGCCCGTTTAGCCGGTGAGGTATTTCTCCAGGCAGGAAACGCTTTCTGTGCAGCGGCGATCGCCTCTTCCACCGTTGATCTGGATGCCAGGGCAACCTGTTTGGTGACCTCTCCAGTGGCCGGGTTAAACACATCCTGGAAGCGGTCTTCAGTACCATCTGCAATTTGACCATTTATTAAATGTGTGACTCTTTTTTCCATTTTACCTCTCTTTTAAATAATAAACGTGTGGCTGTAATCATTACTTCTACTCATTGTGAGCAGATTGTATGCCGAAATCTTTCATTATTTCTTAACCGTTTGTAATTGTGTGACATATTTTTTAAGAAGAGATTCCAGGCACACCTGCTCACAGCGGTGAAACCGGGGGTGATTCAAGAGTGAAATAAAAATCGAACTTAATTATCTGAAAATATTATTATATTAACTCATAACGCACAACCGTGGCAATCGGTTAACTGAAAATATAATTGTTATAACAGAGGGTTATGCTCGCACAATGCTTTTGAGCCTGTCAACTATGAATCGATTTTAATTGCTGCCGTTTGGGTACTGTAAACCGAACACACGCGCCGAAAATACATAACCTATTATAAATATAGGATAATTTGAAAACCATCACGTTCAACATAGCAATGGCACACTATCTGCTTATTAAACCAGACACAACCGCCACAATACACCTCTTTAAAAGAGTTGAAGCGCATTGTGTGACCGGTAATGACAACATCATTGGCACCGGAAACGTGAAAACTTATAAATTTTGAGGATGAGCAATGACGTCACAACCAAATTGGCTGGATTATGATGTGGACCAGATGGTTCACCAGGACAAGGAACGACTTTGGCACCACCTAAAATCCCACACCTGCTTTAAAGACCGGGAGCAGATGATTGTTGTGGAAGGCGATGGCCTGACGATCAAAGATATCCGGGGAAACAGGTACCTGGATGCAACGTCCGGCGGTGTCTGGAGCGTCATGGTGGGATACGGCAGGGAGTCCATTGCACAGGCGGTGTATGAACAACTGAAAGTCATGCCCTATTTTGCCGGAGCATTCGGCACCATCCCGTCCATCAAGCTTGCCGATAAGCTGGTGCAGCTTTTGCCCGGATTGGACAAGGTATACTTTTCCAATTCCGGATCCGAAGCCAATGAAAAGGCCTTTAAGATGGTGCGCCTGGCATCTCGAATATCCCAGGAACGTAAAGGAAAATACAAAATCCTGTACGGGGACAGGGATTACCATGGGACCACGGTCGCTGCCATGAGTGCCTGCGGACAGTTTGAACGGAAAAAGGATTTCGGCCCCTTTGTTGACGGATTTGCCGAAACCCCCCATTGCCTGTGCTACCGGTGCCCCTATGACAAAACCTATCCCGGATGTGACATTGACTGCGCCAGGGCGGTTGAACAGGTGATCCTGGATGAAGGACCGGATACGGTAGGTGCCCTGTGCGTGGAACCGATTACCGCCGGCGGCGGGATCATTCCGCCGGTGAAAGAGTATTTTCCCATTGTCCGGAATATCTGCAGGCAATACGGGGTCTGGATCATCATGGACGAGGTGGTCTGCGGCTTTGGCAGAACCGGGAAATTCTGGGGACATGACCACTATGATGTGGATCCTGACATGGTCACCATGGCCAAGGGCCTGGCAAGTTCATACGAGGCCCTGTCTGCCACGGCTGTGAAACAGGAGATCTATGATCTCGTTCTCAATGACCCGGACAATCCTGAAGAGAGGACCCATTATTTCAGGGACATCAGCACCTATGGCGGATGCACCGCTCCCATGGCAGCCGCCCTTGAAAGCACCCGGATTATCGAAGACGAAAACCTGGTTGAAAACAGCCGAAAAATGGGAAAAGTGCTGCTGGACCGATTAAATGAACTCGAAAGCCTTGATTGTGTGGGCGATATCAGGGGAGTCGACCTATTCTGCGGCCTTGAGGTGGTAGAGGATAAAAAAGAGAAACTGCCCGCCAGCGAAGCTCAAATGGCCCGGCTCATGAGCCATATCATGGCAGAAGGGGTCATTGTCGGCCGGACCAACGCCAGTCTTCCCGGGCTGAACACCACCTTGTATTTTGTGCCCTGCCTGACGGTATCTGAACAGGAGATTGACAGGATCGTGGCTGCAGTGCAAACAGGCCTGAAAAAAACGTTTTAATTACAAACAGCGATAAGGCAGGATAAAACCCATCGTTACATTTACCTCATCGTTGCAAAAAGCGTGAAGGTTCCAGGTTCAAGGCGCCAATGTTGCCGCTGTAGTAATCTACCGCAAAACCTTGGGAACGAAG
>JANQML010000032.1 GCA_028280105.1 Desulfobacula sp.
GTGGAAAAAATCTATTGCGCCCCTGGAAATGCCGGTACAGACAGCCTTGCCGAATCCGTCCCCATCCAGGCGGAAGATATAAAAGCCCTGGCTGACTTTGCCCGGGAAAACCGAATTGATTTAACCGTTGTGGGTCCGGAAGGCCCGCTTGTAAAGGGTATTTCAGATCGTTTTGAACAGCTGGGGCTTCGGATCTTTGGTCCGGCCAAGGCAGCCGCCCGCCTGGAAGGCAGCAAATATTTTTCAAAGCGGCACATGCTCAAATACCATATTCCCTGCGCCATGGGAAAAGCCTTTACCCGGGCCAAGACCGCTAAAGCGTATGCCAGAGCCCTGGGCGCACCCTGTGTGGTGAAAGCTGACGGGCTGGCTGCCGGAAAGGGCGTCATCATCTGTGCAACCCTGGAAGAGGCGGACCAGGCTATTGATTCCATGCTCAAGGAAAACAGGTTTGGTGAGGCCGGAGCAATGGTGGTGGTGGAAGAATGCCTGAAAGGAGAGGAGGCATCCTTTATTGCGATAACGGATGGGAAAACCGTGCTTCCCCTGCCCGAATCCCAGGATCATAAACGGGTGTTTGACAATGACGAAGGACCCAACACCGGCGGCATGGGAGCGTATTCTCCGGCACCGGTTCTGGACCGCATGCTCAGGGAAAAAGCATTGAAAGAGGTGATGATTCCAACCATTCAGGGCATGGCCAAAGAAGGCACCCCGTTCAAAGGGGTTTTATACGCCGGTCTGATGGTGGATAAAGATCAGATCAAGGTCCTTGAATTCAATACCCGCCTGGGAGACCCTGAAACCCAACCCATTCTCATGCGGCTTGAAAATGATCTGATTCCCCTGATGGAAGCCTGCTGCGACGGAACTCTGCACAATCATACCATCCGTATCAATCCAAAGGCGGCCATGTGCGTGGTCATCTCTGCCGGTGGATACCCCGGCTCCTATAAAAGCGGATATGAGATCCACGGCCTTGACAGGGCGGCGCAGGGGGAAGAGACGGTTGTCTTCCACGCCGGTACGGCCCTGACGGACGGCAAGGTCACCACATCCGGGGGCCGGGTTCTGGGAGTCACCGCACTGGGAGAGGATGTTAAGCAAGCCATTGACCGTGCGTATGAGGCGTGTGAAAAAATATCATTTACCGATCACTTCATGAGAAATGACATTGGCGCCAAGGCCTTGAAACGGCTTTCCATCCCCCCCAAAGTGGGGGTCATCATGAGCAGTGACGCTGAGTTCCCGGTCATGGCCCAGGCGCTTTCGGTTCTCAAGCGATTCGGCATTCCTTATTATGTCACGGTTGCCTCCGCCCATCAGATCCCGGAAAGAGCTGCCCGACTGGCTGCCCAGGCCAGGGATGCCGGTATCAAAGTACTGATCTGCGGGGCCGGGCACGCCGCTCATCCGGCCGCTGTCATCGCCGCCCATACCACTCTGCCGGTATTGGGAGTTCCCATTGGTTCCTCTGCCCTCCAGGGTATGGATTCATTGCTGGCAACCGTCCAGATGCCCCCGGGAATACCGGTTTCCACCATGGCCATCGGTAAACCCGGTGCCTACAACGCCGGTATTTTTGCCGCTCAGATCCTTGGTGCGTCAGATCCGGAAATCGCAGACAAACTGGCTCTCTTCAAAAAAGAGATGGCAGACAAATCCGATAAAAAGGCCCAATCCCTTGCTTGATCATCCTAAAATTATGACCATTGATTCCGGCAATCCGGATCATGCATTGATTCAGAAAGCCGGAAAGATTCTCACCCAAAACAAGGTGGTGATCTTTCCGGCCAAATGCCTCTATGGCGTCGCCGCCCACGCGATGAATCCGGTGGCTGTTGAAACCGTTTTTCACATCAAAGCTCGCCCTCTGGACAACCCGCTTCTGGTGCTTGTCCGGGATCTTGCCATGATCAAAACCCTGGTGACTGACATCCCGAAACCGGCATATGATCTCATGGCGGCATTCTGGCCCGGAAATCTGACCCTTGTATTCAGGGCAAAAGCTCATGTATCTGACCGGTTGACGGCCGGAACCGGCAAAATCGGCATTCGGGTTCCGTTTCACCCGGTGGCCAGGGCACTGGTGAATGCGGTTGATTTTCCCATCACCGGAACCAGTGCCAATCGATCGGGAGAACCCGGCTGTACCCAAGTTGGTCACCTGCCCGAGTCAATGATTGATCAAGCCGGTATGGTACTGGACGCCGGCCCGGTCAAAGGAGGAAAAGGTTCCACTATTGCCGATGTCACACAGAACCCGGTTTCAGTTTTGAGAGAAGGGGAAGTCTCGATTCAACAGATCCGGCAGGTGATCGGCAGACAATTCTGTGCCGGTTAAATTTTGCCGTTTATCTATCATAATATTATTGACAAACCATCTGTTTTCCCTTAAAAAGGACATTCATGCCGGAGTGGTGGAATTGGTAGACGCAGAGGATTCAAAATCCTCCGCACGTATGTGCTTGCGAGTTCAAGTCTCGCCTCCGGTACCAAGATTGCAACAAGGGTTTCAGCCTTTTGTATGAAACCCTTTTTTATATGGTATTCCTGCCAAAACGGTGGCAGGTATCATTATCGCACCCGGTACCATCAGGTCAGGTACAACGCATCCAGCGCCTCAAACAGCTTTGTTCTCTCTTTTTCAAAAGATACCATCAATTCCGAGGCTTCTCTTTTTTCTCCCCGATGATACAGGTCAACAATCTTCCGGGCATAGGCATGAACATTTGCATGATGTTCGCCCACTGTGGAAAATACCGGAACATCGTTTAAGGCTTGACCCTCCGGACCGTCATACCATTTTCCAAACTCACATTCATGGTGGTCGGCCACTTCGGAAAGGGCCAGGCTCTGTTTGCCGTGGAGCAGGCCTTCCAGCCTGGAGCGCCAGCTTAAATGGGCGCTTTTGACCTTTCCGATGTCAAACCGCGGTTCGGAAATTTTAAACTGGACAATAATATCATTTAACCGGCCTGCCAGCTTTTGCAGATCCACGGCACTGATATGGACCTGGGAGCTGTTGGCCGCCATATCACCGGCAGAACGGTTGACGTCACCGATATCCTGTGCGATATCCTGTGTCACCGATGCGCTGGTGGCAACCGTTTCACTGACTTCGGAGATACCTTGTGCAGCTTCGGACACATTTATTGCGATTTCTCTGGTGGCAACGGATTGCTCCTCGACAGCAGCAGCGATTGTCGTACCGATTTCGTTGACATCATTGATAATTTTTTTCACTTTTTCAATCTGCCCCACGGTCTGACGCGTTGTGGATTGAATATTCTCGATCCGCTCTTTGATATCCACCGTGGCACGGGCCGTCTGTCCGGCAAGATCCTTGATTTCTGCGGCAACAACAGAAAACCCTTTTCCGGCTTCTCCGGCTCTGGCCGCTTCAATGGTTGCATTCAGGGCAAGCAGGTTGGTCTGCGCGGAAATTTCAGAGATCACCTCCGTCATCTGACTGATCTGATCGGCCGCTTTACCGAGATCATCCATCATGCGTGACGAGCTCTCCGCCTGTGTGACGGCTTCGTGGTTGATGTCCCGGGATTGTTCGGAATTTTTGGCAATCTCCTGAACCGTTGAATTCATCTCTTCCGTTGAAGCCGAAACCATTCCCACATTGCTTGACGCCTCTTCACTCGCCGCAGCAACATTGTTCATATTGGCACTCATCTCCTCAGCGGCTTTGGCCACGGTACGGGCCTTGCCCGACGTTGTCTCCGCCTCTTTATTCATATCATCGGATATGGTGCTCAACTCGTTGGAAGAGGCGTTCAAAGAAATAACACCATTGCTGAATTCCCGGAACAGGCTTCCCAATGTATGGACCAGCCGGTTCAATGAATCGGCGATTCGCCCGATTTCGTCTTTTTGACGAATCAAAAGCGTTTGCGTAAAGTCGCCCTTGGCCAGTCTTTCAACAAAATCGAGGATCTGCTGTGTATGATTTGAGATGGAAGCAGATATCAAAAAGGAAAGGAATATCCCGGTTAAAATGGCGATTCCGGAAATAATCAGAACATATTTACGGGTGGATTTGGATTCGGCCAGCATCACCTCGTCACTCATAATCTGTTCGGCTGCTGTCTGCTGAATATCGTGAAGCAGGGCCTGCACCTCGGATAAAGCGGGCCGCGTTTTTTGCATCATGATTTGGCTGACTTTTTCCATTGCCTGATTCCGATTTTCGTATTGCCCCATTATCTCATTCATTTCAACAACAGAAGCGTGTAAGCGGCGGTGCGGAATTTCAATCTGCCTGATCACCTCGTCCAATTCCGGATAGGCAGATACCATTTGCCTTCGCTCCGGACCGTAGAGCCATTTGCCGAAACTGCACAGGCGGTCATCGGTCTGAACATCGATTTTCCGAATCTGTGAATTGATCCAGAGTTCATTCACCTTGCCCATCCAATTTAAATGATCCACCTCTCTTTGAGTCAGCATGGCATCCAACTGGTTTCCCCGGATCACCATTTCAGCGTTTTTCGCCACCGAGCCGACACCGCTGTACCCAAGGTATCCGACACCAACCAACAATAACAGAACAATGGAAAACCCGATTAACATTTTGTTTCTCAATCTGACATCATTCCAATGCATAACCATTCCTTACAATTGTATTTTCGTTCACAATCAAGTTAAAAAACGCTATCTATTTCTTTTTTTATATAAAAATAAGGTGAGTGTTGTATTCCCAGACGTTGCTGTTGTCCCCCCTGCCTGCGTCGGAGTCTTGTTTCAAATAACCGGTGGAAAGGGAGCCGTCACGTATGGATATCTAAATTTTTACGCGAAAATAATGATATACGCAATAAAAAAATCCATTAAAATCCTTTTGGTTGAAAAAATTTCGTATTGTACAATACCGGATCGAGAAGGTGTATTCACCTTTACAACATTTAGAAATAAGCGAACTGGATTAACCCAATGGATAGAAACCGAATCTTTTGAGTTATATATTGATCAAAGTCAAAAAAAGCTTTGTTTTCAACCAGTTAAATTGAACCTTTTTTAGATCAAAAGGTGTCAAAAAAATATATTTTAAAAACAAAAACTTAGCGGATATTCGATTCAATAAAAACTCAAAATCTCATTTATCCATAACAAGAAGAGTGTCCGGCTGAAAGGCAAAACACACTCATCTTCACACAGCTAACAAATTGAATTTTAAGGATTAAAGAGAATTTTTCCCGCCTAAAGGGATTAAACTGGCATGTTAAATGCAATTTAATTCTGCACGACGATACATCGACAACTGAAAAGCCATTTAAGCAATAAAAACCGGAGCGCTGAAACGCTCCATTCCAAGGAGAAAAAGATGACTGTCAGGCATGGAAAAGCCGGGTTTAATATGTTGAGCGGATACGGATTAAACGCATTTACAGACCAGGAACTTGAGGCAATACATTCGGCGACCCTGCAGGTACTGTGGAATACCGGCATTAAAGTGGAAACAGACGAAGCTCTGGATATTTTCGAGGCAGCCGGAGCTGCGGTAAAGCGAAAAGATAAATACGGACTGGTTAAAATCCCCAACTACATGGTGGAGGAAAGCCTTGCCGCCACTCCCAAAACCGGCCTGTTTTACGGGCGGCGCCCTGAAGATGATTACTTTACCGATGGCAGCCGGGTGGCCTTTACCGCAGGCTTTGGCGAGCATGTAAAAATCATCGATCCAGATACCCGGGAGGTGCGCCCCACCAACAAAGCCGATCTTGGTAACATCACACGGATTCAGGATGCGCTGGATGTCACGCCTGTGGTTGAACGTGCCGTCTGTTCGGGTGACTGCACCCCGGCCACCCAGCCTGTCCACAATTATGCCGCCATGGTTAAAAACACCAGTAAGCACTGCTTTCTGGGGTTTGGGGGGAAACGGAACACAGAGGTGATCATTAAAATAGCCAAAGCCGCCGTAGGCGGGGAGGAAAATTTCAAACACCGCCCGACCGTCACAGGGTTCGTCTGTCCCACCAGTCCATTGACCCTGGTGAATGAGTGCTGCGAATCCATTATCGCCTGTGCCAAAGGGGGTATCGGCATCTCCATCATCCCCATGTCCCTGTCCGGCGCGTCTTCCCCCGCCACCCTGGCCGGTGTGATGGTCCAGCACAATGCCGAGGTCCTCTCCGCCGTCATTCTGGCCCAGCTCACCCGAAAGGGGACCTCCTGCGTCTACTGTGGCTGCGACACCATCATGGATCTGCGGCTTGCCGGCTCTCCGGTGGGTGTGCCTGAAAATGCACTGCTCAGCGTCGCCTGGGCAAAATTGGCCCAGTACTACCACCTGCCGTCATGGATTGGGGGCTGTGCCTCGGATAGTAAACTGCCCGACGCCCAGCAGGGATATGATTTTTCCCTTACCGCTATTCCGGCGGCCCTGGCCGGTGCCAACGTGCTGTTCGGTCTGGGTGCCATCGACTCTTTGATTACCTTTGATTATGCCGCCATGATGATGGGGGCCGAGCAGGCCGAGCGAATCATGCAGGTAGTGGCGGGTATTGAGATCAATGATCAGACCATGGCCCTTGATCTGATCCACGAAATCGGCCCCGGCGGTGAATACCTCACCCACAAGCATACATTTGAACATATGCATGCCATGTCCCGGGGTAAATTATTTAACCGCCTCAACAGGGATGCCTGGACAACAAAGATGTCCGGCACCTCCATTGTGGAACAGGCATATGAACAGGCCATTGAGATCATGAGCACGCATGAACCCATGCCCCTGGCCGAAGGGGCCGACGAAAAAATTCAAGAGATTTTAGATACCTATGAAGCGGAAGTTACAAGCTGAAAAATTGACTTTTACTCTGCCGGACTTTAGGATAGTCTGAAAAAAGAATGAGTAAAACCGACGAAAAAAATGAAAAGAGGCAGCTTCTGGAAATCCAGGAACGCCTCCAGTATGCCCTGACTGCTTCGGACGAAGGTATCTGGGACTGGAATTTCGATACCGATACCGGCTACCTTAGCCCCCGGTATTATGAAATGCTGGGGTACAAAGACAAAGAGTTTGACGGCAGCGGCACCATCTGGGCCGCCATGCTTCACCCCGATGATAAGGACCAGGCCCTGAAAAATATCGTTGGGGTTCTCCAAAAAAAGAAACGTACGTATAAATCCATATACCGGCTCAGGGCAAAAAACGGTTCTTACCGATGGATTCTGTCCAGAGGCATTGTGGTCCGGTGGAATGCGGAAGAGGTCCCTGTCCGGCTGGTCGGAACCCATGCCGACATCACGGAAGACCGGGAAAAGGACCAGGCCCTTCTTCGTTACAAAAATAATCTTGAAAAGGAAGTTGAAAAGCAGACGATTGAGCTTAAAAATGCCAACCGACAGCTTGAAACCATACTCCATGCGTCATCCGAGAGTATCTGGGTCTGTGATGGAGAGGGCAGGATTCTGACCCTTAACAAGGCGGCTGAGAAACTGTCAGAAATAACGGCTGAAGATATGATCGGAAAAAATATCAAACGCCTTGAGACCAAGGGGCTCGTTGACCGGTCCGTTACACTTGAAGCCATCAAGCTAGGCCGCCAAATCTCCAGAATTCAAAAGCAGAAAAAAACCAAACGCCAGCTTTTAGTCACCGCCTCTCCGGTATTCAACGATGAGGGTGAACTGACCATGGTCGTTGTCAACGAAAGAGATTTGACACGCTTAAATGAGCTTCGTGACAAACTGCAGAAGGCCCAGAATGCCACGGATCGGTACCGGGAAGAGATGACCTCCCTTCACCTGAAAGAGCTTCGGGAGCAGGGCATCATTGCCGAAAGCAAAGAGATGCACCAGGTGATTGAAACAGCGGGTAAACTTGCCCGGCGTAAGGCATCGCCGGTTTTGATCCTGGGGGAATCCGGTACGGGCAAGGGACTCATGGCCAAATTCATACATAATCAGACGCATGGCATTAAAAAACCGTTTGTTCAGATTAACTGCGCTGCGCTTCCGGAGCAGCTTTTGGAAGCAGAGCTTTTCGGCTACGAGAAAGGTGCCTTTACCGGTGCTCAGGACCAGGGAAAGATGGGGCTGTTTGAGATGGCCAAGGGCGGCAGCCTGTTTCTAGACGAACTGGGGGAGATGAGCCTGTCGGTTCAGGCCAAACTCCTTAAATGCCTGGAGGAAAAAGAGGTGATGCATCTGGGCGGCCTCACCCCCATAAAGATAGAATGTTCTGTGATGGCCGCCACAAATACCAATCTGAAAGAACAGATCCGGCGTAAAAAATTCAGGCAGGATCTTTATTTCAGGCTGAACACCTTCACTATTACCCTTCCTCCCCTGCGAAAACGCCCTGAAGACATTTTCGAAATGATCATGCGGTTTTCCGCCAAATATAAAAAACAGTATGGGGTACGCCGCAAACTATCCGCCAATTGCATTCGAAAGCTTGAGGCTTACCCCTTTCCCGGTAATGTCCGAGAATTGAAAAATATGTTGAAAAAAGCGGTTGTTATGGGAGAAAAGGAGATTACAACAGATCTGGACAGCCACACCGGCACGCAAAACAGAAACAGGGCTGAATTTCAAATCCCGGAACCGGGCTTTTTCAACACCGGAGAAATCAACGGCGCCAATTTCCGGAAAACCATGCTGGCCTGTGAAAAACAGCTCATCAATAAGGCGCTTGAAAAATACAATACCACCCGGTCTCTTGCCAGATTCCTCAATCTGAGCCAGTCCTCAGTGGTCAGAAAACTGAAGATCCATGGGTTAAGCCATCGACTCAAACGGAACGCCGGAAAATAAAGAACCTTCCCCCAAAACGATTCATTTTTAACTCAATAAAAACCTAACCACCTGTTTTCTTATATGGATTCAAAACGTTTTGGATTGATTCAAATAATATTCATATAACCATCTGAAATTATAAACAAAGATGCTTTTGAGTTGTTTTTTAATCAGATTTTTAAACATCTGCAGACTGAAGCCAGCCGCCACCAAGCCGCATAACATACTGTTTTAATAAACTTTACTATCAATATCGTTTTTTTAAGTAAAATGGCACGTCCCCTGCAATTGTTACAATTGTAGTGAAACTGTAAAGAGAGCGGCCATGGCAGATATTAATTTCAGACTAACACATCCGACCCGATCGGAAAAACAAGGGAGGAAAAATTTTGAAACGAAACGCGCATGCAGGGAAAATCTCCGGCGGCGGCTTCAGTCTCAACACCCTGACGGATGACGATGCATATGACATCCATCTGGCAAGCCTCGAGATCCTCGAAAAGACGGGGATGTTTGTTGAAGACCCGGAAGCCCTTGAAGTCTTTGGAGATGCCGGTGCCGAAATCGACAAGGGAAAAAAGATCGTAAAGATAAAGCCGTATCTGGTTGAAGATGCGATCAGATCGGCACCGTCAAAGGTCATCCTTGCCGGACGGAAACCGGAAAACGATTATCTTCTTGAGAACAACCGTGTCGGATTCACGAATTTCGGGGAAGGTATCAAAATATTTGATATCCATACCGGCGAACTGAGGGAGACCGTTAAGTCCGATGTGGCTGAAACCGCCAAAATGGTGGATGCCATGAGTGAAATCGACGTTTACGAAAGAGCGGTTGGTGCCCACGACGTAAATCCGGCGGTGGCACCGCTTCACAATGCAGAAGCATTTTTGTCCAACACGACCAAGCACTGCTTCCTTGGACCCATATCCGGCTTTCTGGTGAAAAAACTGGTAGAGATGGCCGGCGCTGTGGTGGGTGGGGTGGAGAACCTCAAGGAAAGACCCATTCTCTCCTTTATCACCTGTCCGGTCAGTCCCCTCCGGCTGGTCCAGGATACCTGTGAAATTATAATGGAAGGGGCCAAAAGCGGGCTGGCAGTCAATATCCTTTCCATGGCCATGGCAGGGGGGTCATCCCCGGTTCACCTGGCCGGCACCCTGGCCAACCACAATGCTGAAATCCTTTCCGGTATCGTGCTCAGTCAGAACACTGTAAAAGGGGCGCCTGTGCTTTACGGCAGTTCGACCACAGCCATGGATCTTCGGTTCGGAGCGGCATCGGTGGGCTCTCCTGAATGCGGGATGATCAACGCCTGTGTCGCAAGATTGGGCAACTATTACGGCCTGCCCACCTGGGTTGCCGGTGGCTAGGGCGATTCAAAGGTATGTGATGCCCAGAGCGGTCATGAAAAAACCCTGACAGGCATGATGGCAGCGTTGGCAGGTGCCAACCTGATATACGGCCTGGGAATGATCGAAAGCGGCATGACATTTGATTACGGACAATTGCTGATAGACAACGAAATCGCCCGTATGATCAAGTACTGCGTCAACGGTATTCCGGTAAACGATGAAACCCTTTCCATAGAGATCACCAAGGAGGTCGGTCCCTTTAAAGATTTCATCACCCATCGTAACACATTTGACAACATGAAGATCCAATCCCAGCCACAGCTGATGGATAGAAAAGTCAGGTCGGCATGGGAAAATGCAGGATCCAAGACCCTTCATGACAGGGCAATGGAAGCGGCAAGGCAGATAATGGAAACGCACCGGCCGGAACCGCTTCCCAAAGGAGTTGCTGAAAAACTGAGAGCCATTGTTGAAGAAACGGAAAAAGAATTGGGTATCTATAGCAAATGACAAAAATATGTTCCGAAAAAAAGGGTCTTGATAATGTCAAGCTCTCTGAAAGGGCTGACAGTCTTGGCGTCATTTGCTGTTCAACCCGTAACACGAGAAACTGAATCGGAACGTTATTTTGAGAACCACTATAATTATATCAAAACAGATCCCAGGGAAGTATCATTCCTGCTCCCCGGGATCATCGACATGAGGGAGGCAACATGCGGAAAATAATCGAACCGGTCTTCGGTGATTATGATGAAAAAATCTTTTACCCGGTTTTAGGCCTGCTGGGGCTGATTCTTGTGGCCATTGTTATTGATGCAGACGCCGCCAAAAAGGCGTTCGATGCAGTCAACAACTGGCTGATCTTTAACTTCAGCTGGGGGTTTTTGATTGGTGTATTCTCGGTGGTCTTTTTTATCCTCTGGGTCGGGATGAGCAAATACGGCAATATGAAACTGGGCAAAGATACGGATGAGCCGGAATTCAGTTTCATTGCCTGGGTCGCCATGATGTTCAGCGCCGGATTCGGGCTTTCCACCCTGATGTGGTGTGCAGCAGAACCCCTTTATCACCTTTACCAGTCTTCATGGACCATTGACGCCGGCACCGCCGGAACCCCGGCCGGCGTTCCCCGGGCCATGCTTCTGACATGGTTCGACTGGGGGCTGCACGGTTGGGCGCTCTTTGCCGTCGGCGGACTTGCCATTGCCTTTCCTGCCTACAGGATGGACAAACCAATGACCCTCGGCATCGGCCTTTTCGGCCTGCTCAAGGAAAAAAGCCTGACCGGATTCTGGGGAAAGCTTGCCGATGTTCTGGGGGTTATTTCCACCCTGGGCGGCAATGCGGCCTCTCTTGGGTTCGGGGTTCTCTCCATTGCCTTTGGTATAAAATACATCACCGGCATTGAACTGGGCACGGCAGGCACTCTGGTAGCCATGAGCATGATCGTTCTTGCATTTATTGTCTCTGCTGTCAGCGGGGTTGAGCGGGGTATAAAATACCTGAGCCTGATCAACATCTATATCGGCATCGGTATGATCATCTATCTTCTCGTTGCAGGTCCCACAAGCTATCTGTTCAGCCTGATCACCCAGACCCTGGGCGATTATGCCACCCAGTTCGTCACCATGAGTTTTTGGACCGATGCAGGCAATTTTAAGGACAATGCCTGGGAACAGAGGAGCTGGCTCAATTGGTGGGTGGTCTTCTACTGGCTCTGGTGGGTCTCCTACATCCCCTTTTGCAGCGGCTTCATCGCCAGGATCTCCAGGGGAAGGACCATCCGTGAATATATCCTGGGAACCACCATCGTCCCCGTTCTGATGACCTTTATTCTCTTCGGCGTCTGGGGCGGCAATGCCGCCTATCTTGAAGTCACCGGCGCAGCCCCGATCTGGGATGCGGTTCAAAATGATTTCGGAAGTACCATCTACACCCTGCTCTCCCAGTTTCCACTCGGCGGCATACTCTGTGTGGTGGTCTTTTTCAGCATTGTCTGCTTTGGCGTCACCACCTCTGATTCAGCCTCTTATTTCATATCGATGCAGATTTCCCGGGGTAATATCAACCCTGCCATCGGCATGCGGATCCTCTGGGGCGTTCTTTTGGGCGGCATCGGCCTGATCCTTCTGGCGGCCGGTAAACTGAACGCCTTAAAGGCCATGGCAATTGTCGTCGGTGCCCCCTTTTTCTTCGTGGTTATCGCCTATATGTTTTCCATCGTGAAAATGCTGAAAATGGCTGAGAAAGGCGAGCTTTAACAGATCACCCGGCTCCGGCCGCCTCCTGGGGGGAGATCAAAAGGCCGGAGCCGGTTTTCCAGGTTTAAGTTTTCCGGGTTAATCTGAATATTGAATCATTTTAAATAATAAGGAGTATGAGAATGGCCGATTTTAATGCAATGAATAACGCACTGGTATCCTGCGATGCAGGCAGACTTACCCGGCTGGTAAACGAGGCGGTGGCGGCGGATGTACCGGCCGGCGACATTCTGAACCAGGGACTTATCGCTGGAATGGATATCATCGGCGAAAAAATGGAATCCGGAGATATGTTTATACCGGAAGTCCTGATGGCGGCCCAGATCATGGCCTCCTGCCTTGACATCATCAAACCGCTGCTGGGAGAAGGGGAAGGTGCGGATGAAAGAGTGGTTGTTATCGGCACGGTTAAAGGCGATCTCCATGACATCGGGAAGAACCTGGTATCCATGATGCTGGAAAGCGCCGGTATGAAGGTAATCGATCTGGGTGTCGATATTCCGCCGGAGGATTTTGTGGCCAAAGCAAAAGTGAACAGTGCAACGCTGATATGTCTTTCCGCACTTTTAACAACCACCATGCCCATGATGAAACAGACCGTTGATGCCATTGTCGAGGCCGGTATAAGAGATGAGGTCAAAATCCTGGTGGGCGGCGCACCTGTCACCCAGGCCTTTTCCGATGAAATCGGCGCCGACGGATTTGCAGCCGATGCAGGATCGGCTTCCAAACTGGCCAAACAATTAACCTCATCGTTGCAAAAAGCGTGAAGGTTCCAGCTTCAAGGCGCCAAGGTTGCCGCTGTAGTACTCTACCGCAAAACCTTGGGAACGAAG
>JANQML010000112.1 GCA_028280105.1 Desulfobacula sp.
GGACCGGTATTGATCCAGGCCGATCCTGTTCTCCACGGGAAAATAATCGGCCAGCACCATGGCGGTATCCAGCCAGAGCGTATCATATTTTTCGATCAGATCCGCATAGGCCTGGATCTCATCAAACCCAAGGTGCGGCACACAGATTTTCAAACCGGGAAAATCCGTCAATACCCGCTCCAGTTTATCGGCACTACACAGCGTATAGGGATCGCAGGCATATGCGGGACTATTGGGTTCTCTTCCCACATGCATGACAATGGGTTTTTCATTTTTCAGGCAGCATTCATAAACAGGCGTCATGCAATGGTCATTCATATCAAAGCATTGAACATGGGCATGCAGTTTCACGCCGCCCAATCCGGAATCAAAGGCCTGCTGCAAAATTTCACGGGCCCGGTCCTCACCCGGGAATACGGTGGCCAGACCGGTGATTCTGCCTGGAAATTGTTGGCATTTTTCTGCCATATATTCATTTAAACGTTTTGCGATTCCGGGTTTATGCGCATATTGAAGCGCAACAATATGCTGAACCCCGCGGGAGAGTAAAAACTCAAATATGCCTTTGGTATCCATCCGGTACCGGACGGACCAGGCGTGCGTGTCAAACCATTTTCGCACGGCATTAAAAATGCCGGTGGGAAACACGTGGACATGGGCGTCTATCAGGGCGGAAATACCATCCGGAAGACTTTTCCCCCCCTCTTCACGGCTGTAAGACATCTCTGCTTTAACATCTTGTAATTCAGGCATATAGCCACCCTCTTCTCAACGACAGGATCTCAATAATCCATACTGTTTTTAAACCTATACCATGTCTGGCTCATCAGAATCACGATTTTTATTTCATCTATTGACAAAATAGACAGGCTCGGCTAATTTTTCACATTGAAAGAAACTTTATCTTGAAGAACAAACCATTCGATCAACCGGCACTGACCATATGAAGGCAGTTCCGCAGGAAAGGGGATCTTTTTGGAACACGATATCAGGATGCATTTTGATATACGGTTGAAACCGGCTGACTCCGGTATCTCCGGCATGAAAGTGGACCACAGAATCAGGCAGACCGTGCGGCACCCGGAACCGTCCCTGGGATACCGACCTGTTTTTGGGGATGTTCCGGAAATCCCCCTCTCCCCCGGATTCAGCGTCTCCAAAATGGATTACATGCTTCCTCGACCAGCCGCATATTCATTTAAAAGTACCAGTTCTCCCATTCTGTTTGCCTATACCCTTTCAGGCTGGCGCAGTTTCCGTTTTAAAAACGATTCCAGGGAAGTTGTTACAAAGGCGGGAACCTGGTATGTCGGCTATATTCCCGAGAGTGACGGCATGGGCATTATAAAAGGGATGCCCGAGTTAAGATCGGTGAAGCTCAGATTTGACCCCCTGGCGCTTTATGAACTTTTGGAGGGACGCGTCCGGGAGCTTCCCCAAAAATTTGCTCTGCTGCTCAGCCGCCTGGAGGGCGATACCATGACCATTGGCGGACCCATGAGTGCCGCCATGGTTACGGCAGCGGAGCAAGTCCTGCAATGTCCCTGCACCAATACCGTTCAGCAACTCCGGTTTGAGAGTATCGTACTGGACCTGCTGGCACTTCATCTAAAGGAACTGAGCGACAGCCGAACCGGCCGAACCGGGGACAGGTGCAGCTCAAAAGAGATCGCCCTGGCCGGACAGGCAAGGGAGATGGTGATGGCAACCCTTGAAAACCCTCCCGGTCTTTCCCGGCTAACGGCAAAGCTCGGTGTCAATGCCTTTGCCCTGAAATCCGCCTTTAGCCGGGTATACGGAGTCAGCTTGCATCAGTATATCCACACCCGGCGGATGGAAACCGCCCGGCAATGGATTGAGCAGGGAGAGATGAATGTAAACGAGGTGGCGCAAAAGACCGGATATGCAAATACCAGCCGGTTCATTGCCGCATTCTTCCGGACCTATGGTGCCACCCCGGGCGGATATATGAAAAGAACAAGGCAGGTATACCCGGTATCATGAATCCAATGGCCGATCAAAGAAGGTTAGGTATTTTTCCAATGCCAGACCCGGGTGCAGCAGATATCCCGGACAGTTTTCATCCGATACGACCCGGTATCATATTGGTTACGCCCCGGCCGGGGCTTCTCCTGCCAGATGAGGTATTTCACTGGGACAGGTGCATGATCTGGGCCTTTTCCTATGATTCCGCACAAAAAACAGGCACCGGTTTCGTAGACCAGGTTTTGGGAACAGCCAGGGAACTGGACTCATTTAAAAAAGACACCACTTTTCAGATGGTCCTGGCTGCAAGACCCGACAGCCTTTTGGCCCTTTTGGGTACCGACTGTAAAATATTGCCTGAATCGCTTGGCTCTGCTTTAACGAACAGGGAGGCGTGGTCTTTCCAACGGCCGATGGATCCGGTGAGCCGGTCTCTTGTATTCCGGATACGGTCCAAAACGCCCCGTTCCTTTGAGCGCCGGATTTTTTACAGACGGCTGGGGCTTCAGATTCTGGAAAATGAGATTCATGTTTTGACCCATCCCCGGGAAAAGAGGCAAAAGAACCGGTTATTGCTGAATGGAATAGATTGTAAGCGTCTTGAACAATCACGGGAAATCCTCACCCGGGACCTGGAAAATCCACCGGATATCAAAACGCTTTCCCGTTTAGTCGGACTGAATGAGAATAAACTGAAGACCGGATTCAGGCAATTGTTCGGAGAGCCGCCCATGGCGTATTTGCGAAGATACCGGATGAAAACCGCCAAACAACTGATCGAGTCCAAGGGGTTTTCCGTAACCCGTGCAGCCCTCTGTGTGGGGTACTCAAATCCGTCTGCATTTTCCGCCCGTTTTTTAAAGCACTATGGATATTCACCGAGTCAAATTAAGAAACATTCCTGAACCTTATCCGATAGTTTCAATTCTCCTGCTTTTTTTTGGGCTATTCTTTCTCCTTTCCGCAGTGGTTTGGTTTAAAAAAGTTTCATATCATGGAAAATGTTTTTCATAAGAAACAAAATCCAAGATCATGAAAAGTAAGGAGAATTGATGAATCAGAGTATAAAAAAAATAAACAGCCGATCGATAAAGGCGCTTATTTTAATAATGGCGGCAATGATAATTGCCTCGTTAATGGCCGGTTCCGGGGCGGCCCAAAATCTGAACACAGATGCAGCGGATAAGACCGAAACAACGGAAAATAAAAACACCGGGGATGATGCACCCGCCAGAACTGGAGAGGCAGCAAAAGATATCCCCCCAATGGTCGTGGTGGGTGAGCCGGAAACCACCAACAGCGTAAGCCTGGATGATATCGAAAAGATGCAGCCCTCCAATCTGTATGAACTTTTCGGCAGAAGCCCTTCGGTGAATATCGGCGGCGGTACGGTTCAATCCCAGAAAATTTACATTCGGAACATGGAGGATACAACCATGAATGTAACTGTGGACGGCGCCCAGCAATCCGGCAACCTTTTTCACCATCAGGGCCGGATCTCCATTGATCCGGAGCTTCTCAAGCGTGCGGAAGTATCCTCCGGCATGAGCGGGGCTGCTCTTAACGGTCCCGGCGCATTGAGCGGTGCGGTGCGGTTTGAGACGAAAAGCGCCTTTGACCTGTTGGAGCCGGGGCAGCAGTGGGGAGCAAGGGCCAAGGTCAATTATTACACCAATGCAGAAGGACTCAGGTTTTCAGGGTCTGCTTTCGGTATGATAAGTGATACGTTCGGTATCCTGGCAGCCGGGTCACATACAGACCGCGATGACTATGAAAACGGGGACGGAGAAACCATCGACAACTCCGGCTATGACAGGGTCAGCGGCCTGGTTAAGATCAGCGGTCAGCTGGGGGACCACCATTACCTGGATCTGGGATATGAAGGGATTCAGGATGAAACCGTGGGATTCCTGAGACTCAATTTCGGTGACTTTTCCAGGGCCGGTACCCTGAAAAATTACGAAATCGGAAGGGATACGGCAAGCCTAAATTACAGCTATCAACCCGATTCCGACCGGATTGATTTTAAATCCACGCTCTATTATACCGAACATGAAGTGGTGTATGAAGAAGTGGAGGCAGCAACGGAATCCCTGATCGGCTCGGGTGTGAACGCCTTTGGTATTGACTTGCGAAACACCTCCCGTTTTTCACGGTTCTCTGTCACCTATGGAACCGATCTGAGAATAGACGAGGGATATATTGTCAACCGCCATCTGGGCGGACCCGGTGTCCAAACGGGCCAGGATGAAGAGACACGGGTGCTCGGTTTATACGCCCAAGGGGAACTGCCCGTTTACCGGGACCGGGTCACCCTCTCTGCCGGCGCCCGGTTCGACCACTACGATTATGAAGATCATCTGGGACAGTCCTTTGACAGCACCGGACTGAGTCCCAATATCGGAATCAAGGTACGGCCCCTGGACGGATTAACCCTCAGCGCCGGGTATGCCCGGGCGTTCAGGGGGGTGGGCATGCCCGAAGTCATGCTCATTGGCCCGGCACGGGGTGTGGGCACTGACGTGGCTGTAATAAATGCCCAGGACATTGACCCTGAAGAGGCTGAAAATTTTGAATTACGGGCCGATTACCAGGGCCGGTATATTTATGCCAATGCCGCCGTTTTCCGGCAGACCATTGACGATTATATCGCACCCACGACCACCGCCTCCGGATTCAGGGACAACATCGGAGACTTTGAGAATACCGGGTATGAAATCATGGTCGGCAGCCGTATTAACGGATTTCATCTGGCCGTGGGAGTGGCGGATTCAAATCCCGAACTCAACGGCGAACCAACAGATTCGGTACTGGGCCTTGCCACGACCACGGGCCGCAGATGGACCGCCTATGTGGATTATCATCATGCGCCTTTGGACATTACCACGGGCTGGGACATCCAGCATCTTGAAGAGACCGAATCTCTGCAGGACAGATCGTTCGGCGCCGACGGAACCTTTACCAAAGCGTCCTACACCGTGCACAACATCTTTGTGAGATGGGAACCTGGGTTTGCAGACGGCTTGAGCCTGGCCCTGAACGTTAACAATTTGTTTGATGAGAACTATATCGACCAGTATGTGAACTCCTACTCTTTCGGCTATGCCTTTGACAGTCCCGGACGTGAACTGACTTTTACCCTGGCGTACAAATTCTGATGCGTATGATCCGTATTTTTCATATGAGAGCCGGTTGCCGGATTAAACGATGGATCCTGTGCCTCTTTTTTTTGACGGCAGCACTGCCGGCCACGGGCTGGACAGAAACCGGGAACCGGGTATTCCTTGATGCACAGAACCGAAAGGTCCTTATCCCGGACGAACCCAGCCGGGTGGCCGTGGTGAACGAAGTCGATCTGGATGCCATGCTGGCCCTTGGCTTGAGGCCCTATGGGGTGACCATGGGCCGGGGCCAGAACCGGCCGACCCGGTATCTGGGAAACCGGACAGACGGAATGGAAATCCTTGGCGCGTTTTTCCGGCCCAATCTGGAAATTTTAGTGGCCGGACAACCCGATCTGATTCTGGCCGGCGGCATTCCCAAGCCCGTGCTTGTGAAACAATTAAATACAATCGCTCCCACGGCAATAACATATAACCTGGGTGAAGACTGGAAAACCGCTTTTTCAAGGCTGGCCGTGCTGTTTAACGCCCGGGACCAATACGCGGCATTTATGGAAGACTATGACCGCCGGGTGAAAAAAGTCAGGCAGCAGCTTGAAAAAACAGGCGTAAAAACGGTGAGCATTGTCCGGTGGAATCCCAAAGGGCCTGCTTTTATGCAAAACAACGCATTTGCAAGCCTGGTCTTAAAGGACCTGGGCCTGGGCCGTCCTCTGCACCAGAATGAACCCGGGATCGGCCATTCACATATTTTAAGTCTTGAAAACCTTCACCTCATTGACGCCCAGGTCATTTTTCTGGGAACCCTTGCAGGTAAAGGCGAAGCCGTCAGAGAACTGGAGCAGGCCATGGTTTCTCCGGCCTTCCAGGCGCTGGATGCCGTAAAAACCAACCAGGTCTATCAGGTGGACGGGTCGTTGTGGACCTCCCTGGGAGGGCCTTTGGCGGCCCACCTGATCATTGATGCCGTTGAACAGCATTTATTGGGAATAAAGACCGAAGAATGGAATCCATGAGTTCTTCCGGAAGGTGTCCATCTTTGATACCAAAAACCGGATTGGCGGCTGTCAGTCTTTTTCTGAGCGGGATTCTTCTGGCCCTTGCTTTTGGTTCTCTGCTCATGGGAGCCGGCAGCACCCCGGCATCAGACGCCCTGGCATACCTGATGTTTGATCCGGTTGCCCGGACCGACACCCATCTGTCCATGGTCATTGGTGAGTTGAGATTTTCAAGGCTTTTGGCTGCCCTTCTGGTGGGGAGCGCCCTTGGATCGGCAGGCGCCATGCTCCAGGCCGTGACCCGGAACCCCCTGGCGGAAACCGGCATTCTGGGTATCAATGGCGGAGCAGCCCTGGCAGTGGTGGCCGGCATCACCTATTTTAATGCCGTCACCGCTTTTTCATGGTTGATCTGGTCTTTTGGCGGTGCACTGGCAGGTTGCGGCCTGGTGCTCCTGGTGAGCCGTGCAAAGGGGCGGCAGATGACACCGATGCGACTGGTTCTGGCAGGCATTGCACTGGGAGCCAGCTTCCGGGGACTGACATCGGCCATCCTGTTTGCCAACCAGGTCAGTTATGATCAATACCGGTTCTGGGTGCTGGGTTCTCTTGCCGGGCTGGATCCGGTCATGATTCGTTACATGGGACCGGCTGTCATTGCCGGGCTCTTTGGTGCCACCCTCCTGGCCCGTCCGGTATCCGCCCTGCTGCTGGGAGATGATACGGCCCGGAACCTGGGGTATTCACCGGCTCTGGTCCGGCTGGCGTCTGCTGGCGTTGTTACATTGCTGGCCGGCGCATCTGTCGCCCTGGCAGGCCCCATCGGCTTTCTTGGCCTCATGGCTCCCCACGGGGCAAGGATTTTCACCGGTCCCAGGATGTTGTCCTTTATCCTGGTTTCCGCTCTGATAGGTGCCATTCTCCTGCTGGGAGCGGATATGATGGCCAGGGTGGTGGTCAAACCCTTTGAAACTCCGGCCAGTGTCCTGGTGGCCATCATGGGCTCTCCCCTGATGATTTATCTGGCCTGGCGAAATAAGCCTCTGGCCATGAAGGCAGGAACCCGTGGAAGATAAGAGATACTGGCAACTGGGAACCCGGTGGGGGAACCTTCGATTTCACCGCCGGAGCTGGCTCTCCCTTGCCCTGATCCTCATTGTGCTCATGGCAGCCACTGTGGCCGCACTCACCCTGGGCACTCTGCATATCGGCCTGGGCCAGACCCTGAATGCCCTGCTGTTTGATACAGGCAATGCCGGCCACCTGCTGGTGGTCCGCGAAATACGCCTGCCCAGGGTTGCAGCCGCACTCGTTGCCGGTGCCGCCTTTGGAGCTTCCGGCATGCTCATGCAGGGCATGGCCCGAAATCGCCTGGCAACGCCCGAATTTTTAGGGATAAACGATGGGGCTGCCCTGGCCATGGTACTCTATACCATGGCGGAAACCGGCAAAGGGCTCGGCCCCTGGTGGATACCCTGTGCCGGTGCTTTGGCAACGGCTTTATTCCTTGTAGGCGCTGCCGGTGGCGTGGGCATTCGGGGTTACCGGGTTTTGGTGGTGGGAATCGGTATCAGCGGTATGCTCAGGGCCTTTTCCGAATTATTTGTATCAAAGCTGAACCTTCAGCATGCCAGTGTGATTTACGATTGGAGCATGGGAAGTGTCGGGCTCCAGGGGCTGGATGTGTCGATTCCGGTTGCCTGGGGAATGGCGGCAGCCATCCCTCTGATTCTCTTGGCCGGGCAGCGGCTGATGGTGATGCAATTCAGCGAAGATCTGGTTGTCAACCTGGGAGTCCCCATCGGCGCATCCAGGCTGGTCATATATTTTCTGGCCGTCATCCTGGCCGCCTTTGCCGTGACATTGGCCGGCCCGGTATCCTTTGTCGCCCTGGCCGCTCCGGTGGTGGCCTGCCATATGGCCGGCCCCACCCGCATACCGGTCTTGGGAGCCGGGGCCATAGGGGCGCTCCTTGTTCTAGGAGCAGATGCCCTGGGCCGCTATCTTGGATTTCCTTCCCAGATCCCGGTAGGGGTGGTGACCACTCTTTTGGGAGGACCCTTTCTGCTATGGGTCCTGCTCAAAGAACCGTAATGTTTAACTGCTGTTATAACTGAAACTTTAAAAACAACTCGTGCATTGTTTTAAAAAAACATCGAAAGAAGCCTGTGGACAGATGTATTGACATTCAAAATTTAAGCCTTGGATATGGTGGCCGAACCGTGGTGAACCAGGTTAATATCTCCATACCCAAAGGCAGGGTCGTTGCCGTGGTAGGACCCAACGGCTGCGGAAAATCAACCCTTCTCCGGGCAGTGGGCCGGCTTCACAAGCCAAGCCGGGGCGCTATCCGGGTCAACCGCATGGATATATGGAAAACCCCGTTGTCCCGTGTCGCCAAACAGGTGACTTTACTGCCCCAATATCCGACAGCCCCTGCCGGTATCAGCGTGATTGAACTGGCCGGATTTGGGCGGTATCCCTGTCAGGGTCTTTTTCCCAGATGGTCAAATGCGGATCAAAGCGCCGTTGAACAGGCCCTGGATGCAACCGGCCTGACAGATCTTGCCCACACTCCCGTTGATTACCTGTCCGGAGGCCAGCGCCAGCGGGCATGGCTGGCAATGGCCCTGGCCAGGGAGGCACCGGTAATGCTTCTGGACGAGCCGACCAGTGCCCTGGATCTCGGACACCAGATTGAGATATTGTCCCTGGTCAGGTCACTTGCCGACGGTGGCCGTACCATTTTTATGGTGCTCCATGACCTGTTTTCCGCGGCCCGGTATGCAGATATCGTGGTGGCCATGGCCGAAGGCCGCATTATGGCCGTGGGAGATCCGATGAGTACCATCGATCATGCGCTTGTGAAATCACTTTACGGAGTAGATGCAGACATCCTGAAAGCCCCGGGTGATAACAGCCCCCTGGTGGTGCCAAAAGGATGACACTTAAAAAGAAAAGCCAACCGGATATCCCCTCCCTGATCCGGACCATCAAACAAATGACGAAAACCGGATGAAATTTTAATCATTTTAATAAAAAGGCCATTTCCGTTCCAGACTGAACCTCAACGTTGCATAAAAATTTAATCATAAAAGATGAAATCAGTTGGCGGTACAACAAACGCTTTGAATTTAAAGATGCTTTCAAGACTTCATCATAA
>JANQML010000101.1 GCA_028280105.1 Desulfobacula sp.
TGCCAGTATGTCGCCCGTCGTTTTGAATGCCATGCCGAACACCCAGAAGATGGGCAACATGATAAATATGAAAACCAGTACAATACTAAAATTGATCAGGAGCGATTCAATCTTTTCCCGCGGTGTCCAAAGCTGGTATTCCGCCCAAAAGAGGGATAAGCGGCTGGCTTTGCGGGATTTATTTGAAATATTTTTGTTCATGACAGTTTATTCTCCTGTTTGATTACGACAGTTTATCCTGAGCCTTCCGCCAATAAGTGATCAAGGCTTTGCTGACAATGAAAACCAAAATAAAATTGACTACCATAATGGTGGCACCGCCGGAGAAGTCCTTGTAAGAGAAGGATCGCGTGTAGGCGGTGACCTGATAATTCATGAGGACGTCAAAGGGGCCGCCTTTTGTCATACCATAAATGATATCGAATTGACGCAGGGAATCGATCAACCGGAAAACAAGAGCGACTAAGTAATACGGTAACACCATCGGTAGTGTGAGATTTTTAAAGATGAAGAACCGGGAAGCGCCATCCACCCGGGCGGCCTCAAAAGGCGCCTGGGGCATTGCCCTCAGACCTGCCAGGATCAAAAGGGCGAAAAACGGGGTAAATATCCAGACGTCCACAAGAACCACTGTTGCCATGGCGCTCTCGGGCGCGGAACCCCAGGGGAAATCCTGCAGTCCGAAAAAACTTAAAAAATAGTTGAGTACGCCGAAGGTGGGACTCATCATGAGCTTCCATAAAAGAGTGCCGACGATGGGGGCGATCATCAAAGGAAAGAGCAGGAACACCCTTCCAATCTTGGCGGCAATCGTTTCCGTATTGAGCAGTAATGCGATGATAAGCCCTAACACGGACTCGATTGCTACAGCGTAAAAGGCATAGCGAAATGTCACCGAAGATTGGTGCCAGAACTCTCTGGAGGTAATCAGATCAATATAGTTGCGCAACCCCACAAAGGAGACATTGGCGCTTCCCAGACGAAAATCGGTCAAAGTATAGTAGACACTCGTAAAGAAAGGGATGAGAATTCCCACCATGACCAGCAGGGCCGGCATTAACAATAGATACGGTTGCCAGTTAATGATCCTGCTGGACCGTGGTTTCTTTTGTATTGCCGAAAAGTCTTGAGATTGCTCCACGCTAAAACCATCCTTTCTCTTATAGATTCATGTAGATTGATCCCCCTCGCCTAACCGTTGAAGGCGGGTGGACGGTCCGGTGTCCGCACCTATTTTTTCAACCGATCAATCTTTTTTGTCACTTGGTTCAGGTTTTTCTCGGGATCACCGTAGCCGGCGACAATTTTCTGGATAGCCGCCGCCCATTCGGCAGTGAACTCAAAAAAGTTTTTCTGGGGAGTATAGTAGAGCCCGCTGTTTTCAGTGGTCGCATTGAACACCCTGTAGTAGCCGGTGTGATCGGCAAAGCGTTTCTCGAACTCGGGGTTGGCCCAAACAGATTTTCTGACCGGGTTGATCAGTACATCGTTAAGGGCCGCATCAGTCAGATGGTCTTTGCCGGCCACCCATTGTAAAAAGTACCAAGCCGAATCTTTTTTACCGGAGTTCGCATTCATGGCCATCAGCCAAACCCAGAGGGCTGAAGCGTTTTGTCCGTCGGGCTTTCCTGGCGGTTCGGTCCAGGCGATTTTTCCCCACACAGCCTCATTGGCCGGCTGGTGTACGAAAAAGCCAAGGACATCGGCGTCATAGGCCATCACCGCCTTTCCGCCGACCATATCCGAGAAAACTTCATACCAGGTCATCGATGCATAATTGGGCGGCCCACCGTCCTTGAGAATCTTGCCCCAGAGTTTATGTGCATCGACAATTTCCTTGGGCTCGTCAATGGTGCATTCCATGTCGGCGTTGAAATCCTTACCGCCATAAGAGGCGAACCATGAAAGAACACTGGGATGAATTGTGGCCCAACTGCGGGTGCCCCTTACGGACAGAGGATACATGTCCGGTTCGGCCTTTTTCAATTTGACAACAACATCATGGAGCTGTTGCAGGTTTTTGGGAGGTGCGATTTTATGTTTATCCAGGATGTCCTTACGATAAAACAGTGCGCTGCCGTGCGACACCCACGGCAAGGCCCAGGTACTGCCGCTGCCCACCGCACTCCCGCTTTCAAGATTCCACCGGCCGGCAGCGATCATGCTAGGCAGAAAATCGTCCAGATCGAAATCCGGATTGGTCAACTTACCATCGGCGATATAACCGTCAAGGGGCTTTATCCAATTACTTGAGGCAAACTCCCAAATCTGCTGGGCACCGGTCATAAACACATCATACTCGTCTGAACGACCGGCCAATATGAGCGTCAGTTTGTCAAAATACTCTTCCTCGGGAAGTACATCATAGGTCACCTGGATTCCAGTCAGTTCAGTGAATTTCTCCAATCGCTTGATGGTGGCATCAGTCCAGGTATGCGCCACCAGCATCAGCTTAATACTTTCGCCCTCATGGGCGCGCCAGTCAAAGGCATGCACCGTATTCGTGATAAATAAAGATGACAAAAATAATCCCACGGCTAAAAATAATGCTGCAAAGGTTTTCATCTAAAGCCTCCTTTCTGATGCAGTCGTTTTGACATGGACGCACACCAGGTTGAAATTTATCCTGTGGATGAGGGGCTTTTTAAATACCATCGCCCATCACCGTATTTTTTTCTGCAGGACAGTATCATATACCCAGTTCGTAGCCCGCTTTGAATTTATAGATGGCACGGGATCCCTTAATCGGGACGCCTGTGTCTGACAGCGTAACGCGAAAGCGGATCAAAACCGGAATTCCGGCCTCGATACCAAGCAGTTCCGCTTCGCGCTTTTCGACTGTGGCAACTGTGACTTCATCTACCGCACGGCTCGAATTAAGTCCGAATTTTTCCTGCATGACCTTGAAAGAAGACTGCCCCTCCCCTTTACTCTCAAATACATCGCGCGTAACACCCGGATAGAGTTTGGCCGGCATATATGAATACTCAACCTGTACCGGCTCATCGTCCGCCAACCTCAGCCGCTCCATTACGATGACTTCATCGGACGGTTCCAGCTGAAGTCTCCCCTGGACTGCGGGCCAGGCCGGCACGGTTTCAAATTTCAGTATTTGCACCCCGGGTTTCTGGTTGCGCTTCCTGGCTTCTTTCGTTACGCTATGATTGCCAGTAATCGTCCCCCACAACACGTGTGTCGGGATCCTGTAGTCACCGGGTTTCCCCGGATTGCGCTCGACGATTCCTTCATAGACAAGATCACCAATAGCTTCCTGGACCTCTTCTTCCGAAGCGCTGAATTGAGATTTAAGTTCGTCAATACTGGGCAGGCTCTCGCCCGGATTAAGCAGCCCTTCAATGACGTTTTTATTAATACTTCGCGCAATGTGATGCATATGCAAACCTCCCTGATATTGAGTCGTTTCTAAAGTTTAATTGATTGGTACAAATGTACGTACATTCGTATATGTAATTTTAACAACTACATCCCGTATATCTTGTCAAGTATTTTTTTTACTTGTATTAAAAAAATAAAAAAATTATTTTTTTAATACAATCAACGCCCTTAACCTGGATAATTCGTGATAACGTATAAAGAGAGCAGCCAAATATTTTGAAGATATAATATAATTCAGTTGCTTAAACAGAACTGAAATCAAGAATTTTGTTATGACACTTTACCTGAAATATACTCGCAATCTCAGTGATGAGGACGTGGTTGAGGGTTGGGTAGAGAATTCTTACTGGCAATACTTTGAAATTAACCTGAAGCAATTATTGACACCCAAACAGTTGGAGATTTTAAAGTGGATTAAACAAGGAAAAACATCTTGGGATATTTCCATGATTCTTAACATCAGTGAACGGACGTTCGATTTTCACGCCACCAGTCTCCAGAAGCGGTTGGGTGCGATAAAACGAACTCAAGGTGTTGCAATCGCCTGCAGTATCGGTATTATAGATTTATGAATATGAAAAATGATAAAAATGGAACAACGTGTCAAATGAATGAATTACAAATACCCGAAGGTATAAGTGGTGACCCTGATGCCATGGAAATGATAAGGGTCTGGATCGGAAACAGGGATATCCACGTCTCCATGCTGCTGGGAATGTGGGAAGGGGCATCCAATGCAGAGATTGATGAAAGGGAAGCCTGGGGAGAACTGCTGGCAGACCTGATCCGTCATATTGCAAACGGGCTGACCCAAAGCCATGACTATAATAAGGACGCCTCTGAAATGAGGATTGCCAATGCCGTCATCAACCACCTGGGGTTTGGTGCAAACACGATTCAAGGCACCGTCAAAAGCTGATCCTGATATGTTACGGCTTGTATGTGGCCTATGATGTACGTCCCGGTTTCCCCAACTTAACATCAAGGGGTACCGAATACAATTTTCCCCTTGAGGGATGATTTTCGTAGGTTTGGAGCAGTATTCCTTTAAAATACTGCTCCAAACGCTGACTTCCCTTATTCTTAAGATTCTTTTTTCAGTTTTCCAAGAGACTCAAGTAATTTTTTAAGGGATTCTTTTCTTTCTACAAATGCCTTTTTAGCCGTTTCCGGGGTCATGATATTCAATGTGTACCCCGCTTTTTTCATTTCCTCCTGATATTCAGGCAGGTGGGCTGCTTTTTGAAACGCATCGGTCAATATTTTCACAGCTTCCGGGTCGGCACCCGTGGGCGCGGCAACGCCCCGGTCGCTGCTGGGAATATAGGACTTGACCCCAAGTTCTTTAAACGTGGGTAAATCCGGTGCCAGAGCCACCCGTTCATCCGCACCGACTGCCAGCACACGGACTTTTTCTCCCAGCCGGAGCATGCTGGCAAGCGTATCTGAAATCAACATGATCTGGCCGCCGAGCAATCCTGCCATTGATTTGGCAGAGCCTTTAAACGGAATGGTGCTGAACTTGAGCCCTTTCTCTTTTTCAACCTGCAAAATGGCCAGATGATGTGCCAGGTACAGACCGGCCGTGCCAACCGTTATTTTTCCGGGATTCTTTTTTGCGTCTTCGAGCACATCATCCAGTGTCTTGTATTTACTGTCCGCTCGAACGGCCCACACTGTAGGATCTGCACTGGCAAGGACAAGCGGCTCAAAGCTCTTGTAATCGAATTTGGTCTTCTTAACCATCGGATAGGTCAGGATATGGGGCAGATTTATGCAGGTGAGAAAATAGCCGTCTGTCGGCCGGGTTGACATCGTATTCCACCCGACAATCCCGCCGGCACCGGGTACGTTAATGATCGCGATCCGTTTGCCCAATATCTTTTCAGTATATTTGGAGAGGATCCTGATCTCCGTGTCAGTCGGGCCTCCTGCAGAGAAGATCACCATCAGTTCAATGGGTCTTTCCGGGAAACCGGCATGACTCTGGATACCAGTGAATAATGAAAGGCCAACGGCTAAAATGATGACCGTAGATATTTTTTTTAATTTTTTCATAACATACCTCATTACTTAATAGTTAAATTCTTACAGCATTATTCCGGCGGGAGTCGATACGACTAAAAATTTATAAAAAACGGCCATCATCACAGCCGTAAACGCAACAGATATACCCAAACATTGCAGGCAGAATTTCCCGGTTCGTTTCCGCTGCAGAAAAATGGGCATGCCCGTCATGAACAAAAATGTAGACGCATAAAACCCCAATACTTCGACCGAAAAGATGTAGGCAAAGGTAAAAATGATAACCAGTGTCATGGTGAGTGCCGGCCATTTTTCAAAGATTACTGCGGATGATTCCTTTGACGGTGCCAGGATGCTTTGGGCCAATAATAAAACAGACATTATAATCAGGGAAACGACCAGTATTTGAGGAAACAGCCTGGGCTCCGGCTCAATTGTCTTTGTATGGAAAAAAAGTGCGACAGACCCGATGAACAACACCCCCCCTAAAACAATATTCCACTTTTGCATATTCACTTTGGACAATGGCCAGAGACCGGTTGAGAGGCTGCGCTTTAATACCCCTTTTTCGCTGTTTCGCTGGATTTTCCTGCTCTTGCTCTCTTTGTATTCAAGGAAGAATGCAAACCCTGCGGATAGAAACGCCAGAAAAATGACAATGATGCAAATCGGCCGGGTCAGAAAATAGGAAAGGGTTGATCCGTCGGCACTGCCGAGGCGCACACCCAGCAGCAAACCATTCTCCGCAATGCCGCCAAGTATCAGTCCGAGAACAATTGCGGCTGCTGAAAATCCCAATTTTGCGCCCATATACATCAACACCCCCAGACACCCCATGATATAAACATCCCCCATGCTGTTCCGGGTGGCATAGGTGCCGATAATGCAAAGGGATAAGATTGCCGGTCCAAGGAAATATTTCGGCACTTTTAATATGCGGGCCATATAGTTTGTGATCGTGATACCGATGGCAAACATCAAAAACTGGGCCAGAATCATGGCAACCATAAAGGTGTAGGTCACGTCTGCCCGGGACGTATAAAGTTCGTGGCCGGGAAACAGTCCGTGGATCATCAGGCCGCCAAGCAGAACCGCTGCTGTGGGACTGCCGGGAATTCCCAGGGTAAACAGGGGGATTAAAGACCCGCCGGCCATGGCATTATTGGCTGCTTCGCATGCGATGACACCATCCGGGTTCCCTTTCCCAAAGGTGTCCCGTTGATCTTTGGGTGAGAACCGTTTTGTTTCGTTGTAGGCTGTCAATGCCGAGACCTGTCCGCCCGCCCCCGGGATAATACCGATAACCGTTCCCACCAGTGAACCGATACTTAATGCACGGATCCGTCCAAGGGTGCTGACAACCGTCTTGGATAACATGCCTTTTCTTGATTCAACTTCGGAAATTGTACTGTCAGGTTGTGTAAACGTCTGTTCGAAATAGAGCAGAACCTGTGATAAGGCGAACAGACCGATCAATCCGGCCACGATATGAATGCCGGCCAATAGGATGTCAGAATCAAACGTATACCGGTAGCTTCCGGTTACCGAGTCCATTCCGATGGTGGATAACAAAAGACCAATGGCACCGCTGATAATGCCCTTGACCATTGACCCGACAGAAAGAGACGCAATGATGGTGACACCGAAGATGGCGACCCAGAAGATTTCGGCGGGCCCGAATTTCAAGGAAATCTGGGCCAGGGGCGGAGAGAAAATCAACAAGGCGACCATGCCCACTATCCCGCCGATCAGTGATGCCGTTGTCGCATAGTAAATGGCCTCCCTGCCTCTGCCCTGTTTTGCCATTGGGTGTCCGTCAAACAGGGTTGCGATGTTGGCAGGCGCACCCGGTATATTGAAAAGAATGGCCGTGATCGCCCCTGCGTATACGCTTCCGCAATAAACACCACCCAGAAGAATAAGCCCGGCAACCGGATCCATACCAAATGTAAACGGCACCAGAATGGCGACCCCCATTGTGGGTGTCAGTCCGGGGAGGGCGCCGACGACGATACCTCCCAAAACACCTGCAAACAGCACCATAAGGTTGCCAAAAGCAAACACATCCGGCAGTATACCCATCATTGAGTAAAATAGATCCATTCGATTCTCCTTGAATTTAATCTGAGCTAATGTTTCTTCCCGGAAAGTTACTTAAAAATGTCATAAATAACTTTCCGGGCAGCCTTAACAGATGGTCTAAATTTTCAGACACCTTCCCGTATTTTTGATAAAGACGCCTCCAGTTGTGATGAATCGGTTGTGAGTTCAAAAATACCGAGCTTATCCTGGTACGTATCTTCCGGTATGATTTCTTTAAAAACAGGTTCAAGGATATGGTAGACTTTGAGTCCCAACTGGACTCCTGCCAACGGACCTGCAAAACTCGGATCTCCCGTGGTCAAAGTTTCCGCACTGATTTCAACACCCTCAATATCAGCAGCACCCAAAACCACAACCAGTTTGTCGCGCCCGTGCTCTTGAGCAAGGCGCATCATAAGAGATTGATTTTCCGCGTCCATGGCACCGGCAGCCGTTCAGACAAAACACTCGGTAACCTGATAGATGACCTCGCACCCGGCCTCTTTCAGCACCTCGTTGATTGTCGGACCCGGCACGCCGTCCCGCTCGCCAAACGCCACGAACAGTTTGTCTTCAAACATAAAATAATCCTCCTTCTCTTTATCTGTTACTAATTATTATTGCTGCTGTTTTTTTCCAGGAAAAAGCTGAGTCCGTCAGACAACCTGGACATCCTTCCCAGAAACAAACTGCCTTTTGCGACAAATAACGAATTCTTAATTTTCCCCTGGGCCATGGCCTCTGACGCATGTCCCAGATAGGGGACGGCTGCCGGAATATGCCCCTGGGTGGGAGAAAAGCCCGGCATGCCGCGTTCATCAATAAACCGCTGCATTTCGGTGCGGTCTATTTCCTTGTTCATAACGGCAAGCGCAGCCATCAGTTTATAGTTGTTTAAAGGGACGTTGCCGCTGCCTTGCGGTACGGTGACCTCAGGGTTGTGCAGCTCGGTCGAAATTTTATCGACTTCCGTTATTTTTTTACCCATCTTCTCAAGCGGCCGGATCACCAGGGAGGTCATGATATCCTGCTGGGCAGACCCGTCTCCGATGGTATGCTTTCCAACGGAGTCCAGACGTATCACCGGGCTGACACCGTCATCCTTTGTAATAAGAAAGGCCATGCTTCCCAGGACGTCTTCCAGAATGGGCATGTTGTGGTTGAGATGTCCCTGGAATTTCATTCCCAGCTTGGTCTGGCAGCCGCCGCCGAAAACGACGACCGTATCAAATGTTCCGGCTTTAACCAGGCTTGCCGCATGAACCATGGCATAAACCGGGCCGGCACAGAATGCTTTAACGTCGCTGCCCGTTGCATTCACCAATCCGCAGTCTTCACCCACAGCCTTTGCCAGGTTGCCGCCTCCCCGCTGATAACGGTCTCCGATGGCCTCTTCTGAGCAGGACATGATGTAATCAACCTGTTCCGGTTTTGTATCTGACCGTTTCAGCAATTGCCGCACAGCCAGAACACCGGATGCCTTGGTGATAAGGTTTTCAAAAAGCACTTCCGCCTGAAGGGATTCATCCTCATCGTGATCCCTTTGGAATGACCCCACAAGATCCTTTTGATAGTAGAGCGGCAGGGCCCCGCTGTTTTCAATGGCGTACTTAACCTTATTCACGGGTTTGCCCTCGCCAAGTTTCTCCAGATCCGTCCGGACGGACAGCGGGTGATCTGCAACTGCGGATCGAAGCTGCTCTGTAAATTCCGGAGTGAACCAGACCAGGTCAAACTGGTCGAACATTTTCAAAAACCCGTAAAATTCCAACTGGTTGAGGAAAGGGCCGTATGCGCCTTCCCTGCTGGCGCCTTCAACCGGATTTTTCCACCAGGGTTCAGGCCGCTTTGCCAGGTCTTCAGGATGCATGTTGCCGATAAAAACCTGGTTAGGGGGATAACTGACCGCCTCGTCAAAACTTCTCAGGCGGGCCTGGATTTCAGGTCCAAGCTGGGGGTTGTATTTTATCTCTCTTTTGGGTTTTGATCCGTAACGGACAAACTCAGGCGTGTGTGCGAGCAAATAGGCGTAGGATTGAACTACCGGGAAATCACCCATCATGCGATCTCCTCCCCGGCCAGAAATTTTTCAACGGTATGGCGCAAATCTTCTTCAGTAATCTGATCGCCCGAGATCCGTCCGACCTCCTCACCGTCGCGGTAGAAAAGAAAGGCCGGCAGGCTCATCAGTCTCAACCCCATGCACAACCGCCGGTTTCCGGTCGTATCCACTTTCAACAGCCGCATTTCATCTTTATGCGCTTCGGCAAGGGCCTCCATGGTGGGCATCAACTCAATACACCGCACGCATTTGGGGCCCCAGAAATCAACAACTATCGGTTTTGGACCCTCTTTAACGAGATCATGATAGTTGTCTTTGTTAATTTCAATTTCCATTTTTGAATCCCTCCGGTTTAAAATTATTTGCCGGGCGGTTCAGTCAGGTCTTGAACCGCATCCGTTACTATTTTTTTTCTCAATTTTTTTTCATCTGCAGGGGGAAGTGCCGGATCTCCCACAGGGTGCGGGATGGCGGTTGCAGGGTAAATACGGTTGGCCCCCACTGTCCGGGCGATACTTGTCAGTGTACAGATCAGAACGGACGGAATGCCGGCCCGCTCCAGTTCTTTTACGATCGTTGCGCCGCAACGGGTACCGGTCCCTCATGTGGAAGTAAACACGACACCCACCTTTTGTTTAAATTGCCGCCGGATATCCTCGGCTATTTCCCGGCCGAATTTTTCGGAGTTTTCCACTGAGGTGGCATTGCCGGCCGTGGTATAGAAATAATTCCCCACCTTTCCCACAATCCCCGCATCTTCCAGATCCCTGAGTGCATCCAGGGGCAGCAGCCGGTTCGGATCTTCCTGGGCAGCGGCATTATCGTATCCGCCGTGTGCCACTGTATATTGATCCGGGTCCAGGCGTTGCAGATCACCTATGGGATATTTTCCGAACCTGGTGGCCATGGACATTTCAATACGGTCCGGGTTATCCTTTGGGGTCAATCCCCCTTCGGTACAGAGTATAACCGTTGAATCAGACAGATTTGCCAGCGGAGGCGCCGGATCAACCCGGTCAAACCTGGGTAAAGGCAGTTCCGTCTTTGGTTCCAGACCCTTCATTTTGGCCGCCAGCATTGAAACGGCCCGCATTGCACCATTCTCTGTCCTTGTAATGGAATGACGGATATTTCTGGTCAAATAGCTTCCTGTTTCAGGGGATCTGCCTTTGCTCAGGCACAAGGCCAGTTCCACCATGGCTTCAGCCGCCTGTTTCATTTTCGCTGCCGATTCCCCGCAGGGGACCATGTACGTGTCATTCCGGTAGACATCCACACCGGGATTGGACTCGGCGATTCCAACCACCGTGGGGATGGACAGTTTCTCCCCCACGGCTTTGCCAGCCGCCCCGCAGGCCATTCCATAACGCCCGGCAAGGAAACAGGGGCCTGCGATAAAGAGGTCGGGAGAATAGTGTCCGGCAAGTTCTGCAACCGAGGCGCTTATTTCGTCCAGATTTGTTCCCATGGTATTGTCACCGCAAATAATGGTGGCGACAATTTCCGCTTTTTGGCCAAACAGCATTTTAAAGGCCATGCCGGGTCCAACCGGACCTTCCCTGACCTGGAGTTCCGCATCGGCCTTATCCTCTCCGCCGATCTGGCCGAAGAACTGGTTCAGGTAATGAACCACTCTGAACGGTCCCTCTTTTTTAGAAACAGACCCTTGGTTTCCAGCACCGTCCGCACTGCAGGACAAATAGCCGAATCCAAGCTGGTTTGTGGAAGAATGCACGCGGCTTAGGGGCAGGGAAGCTGTCTCTTTAAGCGAATTTTCCACCCCCGGGAAACGATCGGAACCGATAATGGTTTCTGCGGCAGGCAAGGTGATCCTGAAATCATTGTTCCCCGTGCTGACAATATGCTCCGCCTCTGCAGTGGTCTCTGCCAGAGAGGGGGTTTTCCCGTCTTCACCGGCAAACTCATTCAAAATAAGGACGGTTTTGATGCCTTCCCGTTCCAGGCGGCGGCAGATCATCATCACGTCGGTGAGGGTGTTGGCCCCACCTTCCTGATTAATGACAACACCGGACAAGTCCATATCTTTGGCGATGTGTACGATCTTTTGGGCAACCTTTTCCTTGTCTTCCAAACGACTCATTTCATTGGCCAGGATTACCCCGGAAAAATGAATCGACCGGCCGTGCTGTTTGATCATTTCGTAAACCAAGGGATTGTTCTGGTGAATATAGGTGCAGGTTTTATTGCTGGGCATGACAAAATTTCCGCTTGTGACGGCGTTATCCAGTGCCTCAAGCGGATTTAAAGACAGCGGCATCACCTCATCCATTGCCTGACCCTTTAAATATGTTCTTCGAAGGTCTCCCTGGGACTGTACAAGATAAACAAGTCCTGTCCCGGCTTTGTCATTCTGGGGTAAAGGCCATGTGAACCGTACGGATTGGTCCGGTTCACAGGTCGTTGCCAGGCTGCCAAGATATTCTGCGGCCTTAAAAAGGTTTTGCCGGATGGCATGATCCGCATCAACCCTGCCGGCCTCGTTTCTGACCTCAAAGACCAGTACAAGATTATGGGTACCGGAAAACGGAGAGAACCATCCGGCCGCCTGGCTCATATCAACCAGGCCTTCCTGTATGCCGGGAAGTTCACAAACACCCATGACGGCAGCCCCTCTTAAAATATGCGTTTTTCCTTTCCCGTGTTCTGTTTGGGAAGGTCCTTGTTTTACCCTGGGTTCGACGATATCCAGTACAGGGGCGATTCTGACCGAATGGCCCGGCCGGGCAATCTCAATCCCGATCAATCGTACAGATGGATCATCATCAAGCAATGCTGCCAGATCATCCTTTTGAATGGCCAGTTTTCCATCTGAAAGCGTTCCCTTTGAAGAAAAAACCATTTCTTTGACAGGGTGGATGAGGTGTTCCAATTGCATCATAATTTTAATTTCCCAATAGGTTGATTATGGTAATCGCCACGTTCAACATTTAAGCAACTTCACCCGGGTATGCATTACATCTTTTCATCATGAGGTATTTTTCTGCTGTGATGGCAGCCTGCGAGCCGTCACCGACCGCAGTGGCAACCTGCTTGACCTCTTTTTTGCGGACATCACCGGCAGCAAAAAGTCCGGGTACGGATGTTTCCAATCTCTCATTGGTAAGAATCCAGCCGTCAGGGTCTGTAGCAACGGCATCGGAAAGAAAAGAGGTGTTGGGGATCTGCCCCACATAAATAAAAGCCCCATTTGCTTTTAAATCCCGTTTTTCAGATCCGTTGACGCTGGCAAGCCGGATATTTTCAAGAAGGTCATCCCCCTCGAATTTTTCAACCACACTGTCCCAGATAACGCTTACATTGTTGCAGCCGCGAATGAGGCATTGGCAGGCATCTGAGGCACGGAACCGATCTCGTCTGTGAATGATGTACACATGGTTGCATAACCGGGACAGATAGGCCGCCTCTTCAAGGGCCGAATCCCCGCCACCCACCACAGCGACATCCAGCCCCTCGAAAAAATTCCCGTCACATACCGCACAATAGGAAATGCCGGCCCCGGAAAATTTTTTCTCGCCCCGGGCTCCCAAACGTTTAGGGGAACACCCGGTGGCAACAATGGCAATCTCACTTTGAACGACCCTGTCGCCTGCCGTAACGATAAACCGGTCGCTTTCCTGCTGTAAGGTTGTCGAGCCGGCCCTTTTCAGAACCTCACAATTGTATTTTTGCGCCTGTTCCAGAAACAGGTTGGCAAGATGTTGGCCTGTGATGCCATCAGGATGTCCTGGATAATTGTAAATATCATCCGTCAATAACATCTGCCCTCCCGGGCTCTTGGGTTCCAAAACAACCGTTTTAAGCCCTGCACGGGCACCGTACAATCCTGCGGTCAATCCGGCCGGCCCCGCTCCTAAAATGATTAAGTCGACATTTTTCGGCACTGTCATTTTTTCTCCATCCTGAAAAATCAAAATACTATAAAGCTATATAGCATTTATGATATTTAGGCTTTCATACCCTTTTTAATTTGTCAAGAAAAAACAAATAAAATATTAACTTGCTGTATTTTAAGGGATATTTTCAGAAAGCACTGTTTCACAGAATAAAATGTTGATTAGATGAATTGAGCCTTTATCCGGAAAAATGAATTTCTAAGAGAGATCTGACACTATACAGCAGGGACCATTTGTGTTAATTAACCGCTATGAAAACGGAATTCTATTTAAAATATAAAACATCCGTCCCCAAAGGCCTGCCCAAATATGCAGAATTGAGAGAAATCATACGCAGTGCCATAATGGATGAATACTGGAAAAATGGGGAAAAAATACCGAATGAAAGAAAGATTTCAGATATCACCTCTTTCAGTCTGGGAACCGTTCAAAAAGCATTTAGGGATCTGGTTTCCGAGGGTGTTGTCGAGCGCCGGCAGGGACACGGATCATTTGTTTCCTTAGACAAAACACAAATGACGGATCCATGGCACTTTCGCTTTTCTGAAGGTTTAAATAAAGAGCCGTTGAAAGTTTATCCAAATGTCCGGTTCAAGAAAAAAATCATCAGGCAGGATAATTGGGCCAAGTTATTGGAACCGACCGAAGGCAGACTCATTCAAATTGACCGTACCGTTGCCATAGAAGACCGGTTCAAGATATACAGCAAATTCTATTTATCCGAGAAAAAATTTGAACGGCTGATTGAAAAATCTAACAAAGAACTGGAATCCGAAAATATAAAAACTATTTTACATCACGAATTCAACGTCCATTTCTCAAATATTTCCCAAACATTCCAGTGTGTTACATTCCCGGATCAGATTTGCGAACCACTTGAAGTTGAAAGCGGGACAACCGGGATGCTGATGGAAATCTTTGCCTATTCAAATCAGAAAAGGACCATCTATTATCAAAAAGTATATATCCCCCCCAATGATCTGAAACTGATTGTCACCGACTCGGTTAAGGTCCCGGATTTATGGAGATAATTTTGTTGGCTCAACCAGGGGTATGTACGTCAAACCCAAAGGGGATTTAAACCCCGGGTTGCTGCCGATGATGATACGCATCATGCATTGGCCCTTGGGACAGATCAGCAGGTCCGCCTCAATGTATGGAAGGGAGTCTAACGGATCTCTCTGGTTTGCACTTTTCATTTTCAAACCGAGTCTGCCGAGTAAAAAAACGCTGTTAACAAATCGCCCCGGCTAAAACCCCCCAAGCAAAATGACAACGGGAAAAGCATGGTGTTGATTGGGTCAAATTAGCCAATGAAGTTTTCCATATGGCTGGCAGGTGCTCTATGGAAAAGTTTTCTGGATAGCTTTGGGCAATAGTGGAAAAACATAATTTTTTTCTTGACAAAAAAAAATTATTGATGGTAGGCTTTAATTATCAATTATTAATAATTGATAATTGATTGAAGCCATTTAGGTGGCTTAAATACAATGATCTTATCATCAATAAACAAAGGTCGTTGTAGCCGGCATCCCTACGGTAGGAAAAATAGAGGCATCGTAAATATTATTAATAAGGAGGTAAACTATGCTGTCATTAAAGTCTGTTGTGACTAAAAGCATCTTAATCTTATAATTAGAGGCATGTGTTCAAATCAGGATCACACTAAAACCCTTTTACAATGGAGAATAGGCCGTGATGAAAAAGAATCGTAGATTGCACTGCTGGTGCATGATATTTTTATTTGTTTCCGTGATGACTTTGGGGACAACAGGTTCGGCAATGGCTCAGGAGCCAATTAAAGGCGGTATTTTGAATGCTGTCTTGAAAGCAGAACCACCACACCTTGTCAGTGCGTTGCACACCGCTGACCCTACGCAGATAATCTCAACTAAAATACACGATGGCATAATCAACTATGACATGGAAGGCAATTGGCAGCCGGCACTGGCTGAGTCTTGGGAGATAAACTCGGACACAACGGAAATTAAGTTCAATTTGCGCAAAGGTGTCAAATGGCACGATGGAAAAGATTTCACTTCAGAGGACGTTGCTTTTTCGATCATGTTGGTAAAAAAACATCATCCACGTGGCAAGGTGACCTTTAAAGAGGTTGCATCGGTTGAAACACCGGATCCCTACACGGCAGTCATAAAATTTAACACGCCGTCTCCATATGTCAAAAGATTACTTAGTTCTATGGAAACCCCAATGGTTGCCAAACACATTTATGAAAATACGGATGCTCTGACAAATCCAAATAATATTGCTCCAATCGGGACGGGACCATTTAAATTCGTGAAATGGGTAAGGGGAAGTCATATTATTCTTGAGAGGAATCCGAATTATTGGGATAAGCCTAAGCCTTATCTCGACCGTATAGTGTTTCAGATAATCCCGGATCATTCCGCTCGTTCAATTGCATTGGAGTCTGGTGAGATCGACGTAGGGCCGATAAATCCCGTTCCATTATCCGATGCCAATCGTTTATTATCTATGCCGCATTTGGTCGGTGACTCAACCGATAATGCCTTTGTGAGTCCTTTTACTCGCCTTGAGTTTAACTTGGAGAATAAGTACCTGAAACACAGGAAGGTACGCCAGGCTATCGCCCATTCAATTGATAAACAATTCATTCTTGATAACATATGGTTTGGACATGGAGAGATCGCGACAAGCCCTGTCCATGTCCTGTTGAAACCTTTTTATACTGCGGATGTTCCTAATTATGATTACAACCTCGATAAAGCCAACAGACTTTTGGATGAGGCGGGTTTCAAGAAAGATGCAAAAGGTATCCGATTTAAATTGAACCATGATTATTTACCGCTGGGATCTCCCTATGAGCGAACTGCTGAATACCTTAAGCAGACCCTCAAGAAGATCGGTATCGATATCACTATTCGCGGATCGGACTTTCCCACGTACATTCGCCGCGTCTACACGCTACGTGATTTCGACTTCACAAATAATATGATGTACGGTACAGCAGACCCCACTGCCGGCCTACAACGTTTATATTATTCAAAAAACTTCATACCTGGTGTACCATTCTCCAATGGTTCGGGTTACTCCAACCCTGAAATGGATCGTTTGCTGGAGGCTGCTCGGACAGACACTAAAAATAGAGTGAAGTTTTGGCATGATGTGCAGAGGTTAGTGGTAACCGATTTGCCGGATTATCCTCTTACGTATCTTTTCAGAACCACAATCTATAATAAAAGAGTTAAGAATCTCATCATTAGATCAACAGGATCATTTGACAATTGGGCTGATGCCTACCTTGACAAAAAATAGGATAATGGCGTACCCAATGACCCTTGCTGGGTAGATTGGGTGCGCTGATACACCTTTTATTGTTAAGGATTGAAGCAAAAATAATCTACTCCCGGCAGAAATGAAGAAAGCCGAAACGACTCTTACTTTCACCGACGTCTACATCATGATATTGTGGGTATAATATATGAGATATATAAAAATTTTTTAAGTAGGTTTTGATAAAATGACTAAATATATAATCAGGCGGCTTCTTCAGGCGATTCCTGCAATCCTGGGTATCATAACAATCAATTTCATTATTTTGAATCTTGCCCCTGGTGATGCCGTAGATGTTCTTGCCGGAGAAGCGGGCACTGCCACTCCGGAATATCTTGCACAACTTCGGCATCTCTACGGCCTCGACCAGCCCTTGTACGTCCAATACTTTAAGTATATATGGAACCTAATTAATTTTGATCTCGGTTTTTCATACCGCAACCAAATGCCTGTAATCGATCTCATAATGCAAAGAGTTCCGGCGACGCTGCTTCTTATGGTGTCCTGCATAACTCTGGCTGTAATATTGGGTTCTTTGCTGGGTGCAATTGCCGCCAGGTACTCAGGGACAGTCATTGATTATTTTACAACTTTTATAGCTCTGCTTTGTTACTCTATCCCGGTTTTTTGGATAGGGCTTATTATGATCATCATTTTTTCTATAAATTTAGGGTGGTTGCCTAGTGGCGGCATGGTGACTTTAGGTGCCGGTTATACCGGTCTTGCGTGGGTTTGGGATGTTTTAAAGCATTTAATTATGCCCTGTACTTCGCTTGCATTGCTTTTTATGGGAATTTACACCCGGCTCATGCGAGCGTCAATGTTAGAAGTTTACGATTTGGATTTCGTTCGTACCGCGTATGCCAAAGGTCTGTCAGACGGGCGCATAGCCACAAGGCACGTTATGCGAAATGCTTTTCTTCCGGTTGTAACAATGGCTGGTATTCACACAGCAGGAATTTTGGGAGGGGCAGTTGTTGTTGAGGTGGTTTTCAATTGGCCAGGCCTTGGCAGGCTGGCGTTTGATGCGGTCTTTGCAAGGGATTTTAATCTCCTTTTGAGTATTTCGGTTCTATCTTCAATCCTTGTTATTGCAGTCAACATTACAATAGACATAATATACACTTTTCTTGATCCCCGGATTGAGGTGCGCTAATGATAAATACGATCCGAGAATTTTGGTTTCAATTTAGCCAGCACCGTGGTGCAGTTGTTGGAGCAATTGTTATTGTGATGATTCTGTTAATGGCAGCATGCGCTGATCTGGTCTTTGATCACGGTCCGCTTGATCTTGTCGCTAAACCTTTTCTTCATCCAGGTGAAAATTTTCAGCACCCCCTTGGTACCGATAGTTTAGGGAGGGATGTTTTGGCCGGCATCTTTTTTGGTACGCGTGTCTCTCTTCTTATCGGTCTTATTGCGACGATAATTGCGACCACAGCAGGTGTTACTATCGGCGCTTTTTCCGGATATTACGGTGGCAGGATTGATGACGGACTTATGAGATTTACGGAAATTTTCCAAACGATCCCCGCCTTCCTGCTGATGATAATTATTGTCGCCATATTCCAACCGTCAATCAAGGTAATAGTGATTGCGATCGGCCTTACTGCATGGCCGGATATTGCACGATTGGTTCGAAGTGAATTTGTCTCTTTGCGAGACCGCGAATTTGTGGAGGCCGCAAGAGGTATTGGAATGAGAGATATTCGAATTATTTGTACCCAGGTCCTGCCAAACGCAATTGCACCGATTGTAGTAATGGGATCCTTTGTTGTAGCAAGATCAATCCTCAATGAATCCGGTCTGGCCTTTTTGGGTCTGGGGGATCCAAACGTTATGAGCTGGGGAAGTATGATAGGCCGTGGCAGGGAAGTGATGCGAATTGCCGAATACCTTAGCATAATCCCCGGGGTTGCGATTTTTCTTACCGTGGTGGCATTGAATATGCTCGGAGATGGGTTGAACGATGCCCTTAACCCACGCCAGAAGAAGCGTTAAGGAGAGATCTGATGTCAGTACTTGAGGTAAAGAACCTTCAAACAAATTTCTATACACGGGCGGGAATCATTCGCGCCGTAGACAATGTCAGCTTTTCTGTAAATAGGGGAGAGACTCTTGCCGTAGTCGGTGAATCAGGATGCGGAAAGTCAGTTACAGCATTGTCAGTTCTTAGACTTATCCCCTCACCTCCCGGGCGTATTGATGGTGGTGAAATTCTGCTCAAGGGAAGAGATTTACTTAAGTTGACTCCTGGTGAAATGAGGGCACTGCGAGGTAGCCAGGTTTCCATGATATTCCAGGAACCGATGACATCTCTCAATCCGGTTCATCGTGTGGGATTTCAGATTGGCGAAGCGATATTGGCTCATGAGAATATTTCTAAAAGAGATGTAACCAATCGTTGTCTTGATTTGCTCGAGTTGGTCGGAATACCGGACCCAAGTCGTTGTATACGCGAATATCCCCATAGGCTTTCAGGGGGCATGCGCCAACGCGTCATGATTGCGATGGCCGTCGCTTGTAATCCAGCCGTTTTGATTGCAGACGAACCAACCACCGCTTTGGATGTCACCGTACAGGCGCAGGTGCTCAAACTCTTAAAACGACTAAAGGATGAATTAGGGTTGGCTTTGATTCTTATTACCCATGATCTTGGGGTGGTTGCGGAAACGGCAGATAAAGTAATTGTCATGTATGCGGGACGCAAAGTAGAGGAGGGTTCGACTGTCCAAATATTTAAGCGCCCTTTACATCCTTATACATCAGGCCTCCTTGGGGCAATTCCGCGTATTAATCAGGAACAGAATTGCAGAGATTATTCACTAAAAGAAATCAAGGGGGTTGTACCGCCGCTTCTAAAAAGACCGAAAGGATGCTCGTTTTCCCCGAGATGTCCACGTGTCCTTGACAAATGCCGTGTTGAGAAACCGTCTCTAATATCATTGAGCACCGGCCAGCAAGCCGCCTGTTTCAATCCCGAGGATTGGTGAGAGATTAAAGAGGATTCGTGAGAGATTGAAATAGAAGTAGTACCCCGGGTAAACGGGATGAAATCCGGGATAACTGTCTCCACAAAAGTCATACATAAAAATCAAGAAATCAACTCCTGGGGTGGTAATATTTTTTCAATAAATTTGGATATAAGATGGAACCTTTACTTTGTGTTAAAGATTTAAAAAAATACTTTACAACACCACGCGGTATTTTAAAAGCTGTCGATGGCGTCTCGTTAACTTTGGAAAAAGGCCAGACAGTTGGACTCGTGGGCGAATCCGGATGCGGTAAATCGACTCTTGGAAAATCCATTATGAGGCTCACCGAGCCTACGAGCGGCAATATCTCTTTTGAAGGAATAGACGTTTTGAGTTTAAGTAAAAGGGAACTAAGGCCATTTAGGAAAAGAATACAATACATTTTTCAGGATCCTTTCTCTTCCTTAAATCCTCGTTCCACTGTTCAGCGCATACTCAAAGAACCTTTGATCGTACATGGTGTAAAAGATAAAACCGAGTGTAAAAATAGAATAGAATGGCTTATGAACAAGGTCGGCCTTGGAATTGAAAGCCTGAACAATTACCCACACGAATTTTCAGGTGGCCAACGACAGCGTATCGGTATAGCGAGAGCGCTTGCATTGAATCCGAGCCTTATCATCTGTGATGAACCGGTTTCAGCGTTAGATGTCTCTATCCAGGCCCAGATATTGAATCTTTTAAGTAAGCTGCAGCGTGAATTGGGACTCTCGTATTTGTTTATTTCTCACGATCTCTCAGTCGTTAAGTATATTTCAGATATTGTCATGGTGATGTATCTTGGAAAAATTGTTGAAGTAGCAAACCATGCGGATATCTGGTCCGAACCGCTCCATCCCTACACGCAAATACTTATGTCCTCAGCCCCGCTGCCAGATCCTGTCATCGCTACCAAACGCCACGAGACCTCTTTAAAAGGAGATGTGCCAAGCCCCTTAAATGTGCCTTCAGGATGCCGGTTTCGCACCAGATGTCCCATCGCTGTTAAGAGTTGTTCGGAAAATGAACCTGCGTTGCGGGAAGTGAGAGGAGACCATTTTGTGGCTTGCGATCTTGTTGTCACCAGGTAAAAAAGCGTCACATCATGGGTTGGTTGTGCCGTCAGATGGACAGCCGTGGGTTTCGGTAGAGACTGAATATTTTCAAACTCCAAAATTAGCAGGTGTTCTGTAATGAAAGACAAAGTAGCAGTTCTTGGCGGTGGTGCCGGTGCTCATGCAGAGGCTTTCGAACTTGCCACCAAAGGGTTCAGAGTGAATATCTGTCAAGTTCCAGAGCGTAAAAATAATTTTAAGAAAACGCTTATGGGCAAAATAAAGGCCACTGGCAAAATCAGGGGTGTTGCAAAGCTAAATCTGGCAACTACCGATTTTCAGGAGGCAATAACGGGTGTCAAGACTATCTTTTTAGCAGCGCCATCTTTTGCCCATAAGTTATTTGCCTCCTACTGCGCCCCTTACTTAGAAGATGGGCAGATCATTGTTTTAACGCCAGGGACGGGTGGGTCGCTAGTTTTTGCCAAGGAATTAAGAGATAGAGGTGTTAGAAAAAATCTAACCATAGCTGAAACAATAGCACTTCCCTATGGAACGAGAATGCAAGAGCCTGGGCATGTTCAAATACGGGCTAAGACTGTAAATAACCCTATTGGTGTGTTCCCTGCCAAAAGGACAGATGAAGTTGTTCAGTATTTACAACAATTTTATCCTGAATTGGTGCCCTTATCGAATGTACTTGAGGCCGCTTTGAATAGCACAAACGCAATCCTTCATCCGGCGGCAACGCTACTCAATGTTGGCAGTATAGAATCTGGTAATTGCTTCATGTTGTATAAAGATGGAATGGGTCCGTCGTCACTAACCTTAATGGGCGCCTTGGTAAACGATAGAGCGATGATTGGAAAGGCATTTGGGCTTAATATGGATACCGGAGATGCCTTTCAGAAAGGAAGAATAGAAGCCTTGAAAGAGTTCTTAGATAGTACCCTTGGCGAAAATTCGTACGAGGCGGTATCACGTTTGAAAGGGCCTTCATCTTTAGAAAACAGGTATATTACGGAAGATGTCCCTTATGCTCTTGTTCTGTGGGAATCGCTTGCCAATGCGGTTAATGTAAAAGTCCCTGCAATAAGTTCAATTATCGAGATTTTTTCTATAATTTGTGGGGTCGATTTTCGAAAAGACGGGAGAACCGTTTACGATCTGGGTTTATCCGGATTAAGTCTTTCTCAAATAACTAAATTTTTGCATGACGGAGAAGAAGATTAACCGGATATTTCACGAATCGATTTTACTTTAGCTGTTAGGCATTATGTCTAATTCAACCGCCCGGCACATTGTGCCAATTGCTTTACATAACCGTTTTTTTTGAAAAACTCAGTTTTTTTCTTGACAGAAATTTTCTTTTAATGCTAAACTTAATTATTGATTATTAATAATCAATAATTGATCTGGGTTCTTTAGAATCGATATGGTTGTAACTACCAGAGCAATATTTCACCACCGATCCGGTGAACCCATAGTCATCTTGATCCTGAATATTACCAGGTGGGATCGTATTTTGTTTAGAACGTTAGCATAAATAACCCGATGCAACTATAAGGAAGATAACTTAAACAGACTAAAAGGAGAATTATTTATGAAAATTAACCGTATAGAGGCATATAAGCTAGAGATTCCCTTTCTGGAGAGAATCGTGACATCTTTTACTTCATATGACAATATGGAGGCACTGGTAGTAAAGGTCTCTGCAGGGGAACATTTTGGTGTTGCCGAAACTACTGCTGTTGCAAGCCATTCGGGTGAATCTGTAGGCAGCATTCTGGCAGCACTGGAACATCTTGCTCCTCTTGTGCTTGGTGAAGATCCACGTGAAATTCGTAAAATTCATGAAAAAATGAATCACATTGATATCAACAATGCTGCAAAGGCAGCTATTGATATCGCTTGTCATGATTTGATATCAAAACATTACAATGTTCCCCTTGCCACCTTGCTGGGTGGGGTTGTTCAGGAAAATTTTGACACAGAACATCTAGTACCTATTAAACCGATTGAAGAAACGGTTGCTTATACCAAAAAACTTGTAGAAGAAGGGTATAAAATATTTGAGTTAAAAGTTAAAGGAAGCAAAGACGATGTGAAACGAGTACAGGCCACCCTAGATGTGCTCGAGCCAGGTTCTGATGTTGTTATCGACTTCAACCGTGCAGGTAATGCACTTACAGTAGGCCGCTTTATTAATGCAATAGATCCCAAACAGTGCAACATTTTCATTGAACAACCAACCGGCACTCTGGAAGAAACCGCAGAGGTCAGAAAAAACAGCCGTTTCCCTATAATTGCCGATGAGCTGATAAAATCACTTAGAGATACAGTCAAAGTGGTTAATTCAGGTGCAGGTGATGCCATATCCATTAAGCTGCTTGTTGTTGGCGGTTTTTTACCTGCTATGGAAATTGCCAGTTATGCCACAGCAATGGGTATTCCATTCCGTGTTGATGATATGTGTGTAAGTCGGCATGGCAATACAGCTTCATATGTACTTGCAAGCGCCTTGCACAGCATCGTTAACGGTACGTCTACCTCCACCCTTCTGGCTGATCATGAAGATATTGTGCCTGAGGGTGTCAGCATCGACAATGGTATTGCCAGTCTGAAACAGCAGCCTGGAATAGGTGCAACCATAGACTTTACCAAGCTGGGAGAAGCAATAGCAAAGTGGTCCCTCTAACTGGACGGTTTGCCTTTGCCTGCCCTAAACAATCAATTCGTATCATGTTAAGGGGTTCTCCTTACTATTGCTGTACAAAAAGGTGAAATATTATAAATTAAAAGAAAAATTTGAATGATTGAGGAGAAATTGAAAGATGAAAACTAGATATTTGCAGCCTTCAACATTGCCTGTGCCAGCCGCGCCCTATGTTCCTGGAATAAGAAAAGGTATGTTTCTGTTCACTTCAGGGCAGATCTCAGTGGATGGTAATGGCAACGTAGTTGGCGAAGGTGATATCAAGGCTCAAACCTTGCAGGTACTTCAAAATATGAAAACCATCCTGGAAGAAGGTGGTGCAAAAATAACAGATGTTGTGAAAACCACTGTTTTCATAGCAGATATAAATGATTTTGCTGCAATGAATCAAGTCTACACTGAATTTTTTGGCGACTGCAAACCGACACGGAGTACGGTACAGGCAACCTTGGCTCGCCCGACGTTACTAGTTGAAATAGAAGCCATAGCAATCGTCGCAGAATAGAGCCGAGCCGCCAAACGGCCGAAGAGCTTGGGGTGAATAGCTGCTAATTTTTTGGGTTTGCTGTGAACATGTTCCTGGCATTGCCACTACGGCTAAAGTCAAATCGATTCGTCAAATATCCGGGTTCGTTTCTGTAGAAAAACAAGCCATTTTGTTCAAATTCAAGGCGGATAAAAATTTTAACGACAGACATATGAATAGCCCTCGGATTAAAAATTTTATTCAACACGGAAAGTGGCCAAAAGAAGCCGTTTTTCTACGGGAACGAATTCGATATCGTACCGATTGTGACGGTACTGCCGTTAGCATATCCCTTTCCACTGGGGTCCCCGGGGGCGGCAGTGCGCCAAAGCATAAGACGGTATCACCGGGAGTTGTGTTGCCGGTTAGCCTTAATATCCGGTTTTATGAAAAGCACCTTGTGTCTTTTAAATCGTAATGATATGAATTTTATTAAAATATGATAATATAATCTATAATGATGACAAATAAAAATGACAAAAATAAACACTAAAACTCTAAGTTTGCAAGCTGCTGGTTATATAAGAGAAGCCATTCGCAATAAACAACTGCAACCGGGGGACAAGCTCACAGAACTGGCCATTGCCGATGAACTGTCAACCAGTCAGGGACCTGTACGCGAAGCCCTGCAAATGCTTGTTTCAGAAGGTCTGGTAAGAATCAGAGGAAAACGGGAAAAACATGTTGCCATGCCAAGCGCTAAGGAGGTTCTTGACAGCTATTTTGCCGGTGGTGTTCTTGAAGGAGCCACAGTGGCGGCAGCAATTGATAATTTTACAGATGATGACATGGCCCATATTGAAAAAATTGTGAAAAAAATGCAAGATGTTGGTGAGATGAGTGATTCTGATAAAGCGATTGATCTGGTAGCGACTCTTGATGCAGAGTTTCACGATTTTCTTTTTTCCAAGGGCAATAAAGAGTTTGTAAGAGAACTCTGGTTCCGTTCATGCCAGGTCATCGGAAAATTTTTATTCTATCAAAAATGGCGTGAACTAGTCAATCCCAAAGAAATCTACACACGTCACAAAAAAGTGATGGAAGCCGTTAAACTGCGTGATAAAAACCTTATTGAGCAGACCATACGGGATCACTATAACTCTGCTGGAGAATTCTTTGCTCAATGCTGTAATGATCAAAAAGAAAAAAATAACATCTAAATTGGCAATGGCTCATACCATATGGCGTGGGTAATAAGCCAAAGGCATCTTACGAATTTTTTTATAAGAGATTTTATTTTTTCATAAAAAAGTGTTGAAATCTCTGCTCCAACCGCCTTTAACTGGCCTGATCAAACGATAAATGCCGTGGCTTCCGAAGTGAATCATTGGGGGATGCCTGTTTATCTTGATAATCGACCATGATCTGTGGTGGTCTCCCTTATCCGATCCGCCTGTGCACCTGATACCGGGAGACTGAGGCAGTCCCCCGGTATAGATGCGTTACAACATGATTTAATGTGTCATCCACCTCGTATCAAAGGGTTGCGGCAGGCTATTACAGTATCCGGGCTATGAGGCAACACAACTTCGAACCGATTTGTCGTTGCCGCAGCTTTTCCCGGCTTCACCGACACCTTCTGGCGGAGTGACCCGGACGGTGGCCACTTTGTTCTGGGTAAAGAAATCAATGCCGTCTTTGCCCTGCACCTTATCGGTTCCCAGGTGAGAATCTTTGATTCCGCCAAAGGGCAGATAGGGGTGGGGCGCACAGATGCCGACATTGACACCCACCATCCCGGCGTCTGCTTCGGCAATAAACTTTTCCGTGTAATACTGGTTCTGGGTAAAAATACAGGCGCCGTTTCCGAATTCCTGGGACCTGATCAGGCCAAGTACATCATCCAGGTCATTGATTTTCATAATCGAGACAACAGGCCCGAAAATTTCCTCTTTGGCAATGGTTCTGCAGGGGGTGACATCTGCAAATACCGTGGGCCCGATAAAATAGCCGTTTTTAATTCTTTCCGGAAGCTCTGGATTTCGGCCGTCCAGCAGGAGTTTTGAGCCCTGTTCAACACCGATTTGAATATAGTTTTCAATGCTTGCTTTGGCTTTGGCGGAAATCACCGGACCCATGTAAATATCAGGGTCCATGGCATCGCCGATGGTCACCTGCTTGGAGGCTTCAAGCACCCGCTCGACCAATTCGTCGTAAATCTGTGGCACTGCGGCAACGATGGACCCGGCAAGACAGCGCTGGCCTGCGGACCCATAACAGGAGTGAAGGAAATTTTCAATGAACACGTCCCAGTTAAGGTCTTCCATGGCCACCAGGTAGTTTTTAGCACCACCCAGAAGCATGCTTCTCTTTCCGCCCCTGCCGCAGGCTTCTGCCATTTTCTTGGCTGTGGGTGTGGAACCGACTAGGCAGACACCGGTCATCTTTGGGTTCTCATACCATGTACCCGGAACGGACCGGTTGCCGTGGACAATATTGATGACCCCTTTGGGAAGGCCGACTTTATTGAAAATGTCTCCCATCTTCTGCATAAACAGCGGAGACTGGGTGGACGGTTTATAAATAAACGTGTTACCCGCACCGATAGCATAGGGCAAAAACCACCCGAACACCAGTGCCGGAAAGTTAAAGGGCGCCACCCCGCCGAACACGCCAAGCGGTTGCTTGATGACCCGGCCGTTGATGTTGGCGGCAATGCCATCCAGGGTTTCTCCCTGCATCAGAGTGGGGATGGAACAGGCTGCTTCAAAGATCTGGATAACACGCTGGATTTCACCCCTTGCCTCACTGATATGTTTGGCCTGGTCAACGGCAATGGATACGGCCAGTTCTTCTAAATTGTCAATCATTGCCTGGCGGATATCAAAAAGATATGTGACCCTTTTACCGATACTCAGTTTTCTCCAGGCATGGTATGCATCATAAGCCGAGTCCACTGCATCCAGAGAGGTTTTTTCCGAAGACAGGGGGACTTCCCCGATCTGTTCACCGGTTGACGGATTATACAGCGGCACCATCTCCACCCCTGTTTCTTCAACCCACTCACCATGAATAAAATTTTTAATTTTCATAAATTCCATTGTTGCACTCCTTTGAATGATTAAAGCTACGGTTTCAAGCGTTAAATAATAGATTCTCCTATCTTTAAGAGAAGTTGGGTGTCTTAGTTTTGCAGAGGTTTTTTATCATGCCTATACTTTCTGATATATCAGATTTAAGGTATTGTCAATGAGAAATATCAATAAATAAGATAAGGATAGATATATAATCTTTTTATTACAGATTATTATGACGAAATGGCGTCTTGTAAAGAGGACCAGGGGTCTGCGTATCATTGCTTCCTGATATATCTGTTGTCTTTTCGGGGTATTTATAATAATATTTTCTGAAAAGGAAAAAAAGGAGGTTTATCTAAGTGGCCAAACAATCCCAATCATTAAGAGAAATGGTGTACTCATATTTTTGCGCTCAGATGAAAACAGGAATGTTGGTTGTGGGTGATTTTATTGATCAAGCTGAAATATGTGAAAAACTTGGTATCAGCAGGGCTCCTCTAAGGGATGCCCTGATACAGCTTGAAACAGAAGGATTTGTTTCCATACGGCCAAGAAGAGGCGTTTTTATAAAACCCTTGACTCTCAGGGACATTAAAGAAAGTTATGATGTGCTAGGCGCTTTGGAGGCTTCAGTCATTCTATCCGTGTTTGATAAGATCACAAAAAAGCATATCTGCAAAATGAGGGAGATCAACGATAACCTGCTCAATGCCCTGGAATGCTCCGATTTTGAACTCTATTATAAACTAAATGGTGATTTTCATGATACTTTTCTTGATATAGAAGATAATCAATTGATAAAAAAAATCATCGCCCCTATAAAGCAGCGCCTGTATGATTTTCCCCTAAGAAATTATGATCCTGAGTGGGAAAAAAACAATCTCAAGGAGCATGATAGATTAATTGAATCTTTGGAAAAAAAAAACAGACAGGGCGCTGCAAGTATTTTACAATATGAACATTGGTCATTCTCTCTGCAGAATGAACATATAAAATCCTTTTACGAATTATAGGTATGGAAACTTCATGAAGATTTTACATTTGCAGTTCGATCCGAATCATTACTGTAATTACTGTACAAAATATAGAAATTGAACTTTTCGGACAAAAAATCGTTGGCCACCTTTAATTTTCCGATTTGTTTATTAAATTTCACCGGCTTTGGTTTCACTATTTTTCTCCTGATCTCACAAATTTTGATTCATACTTAATATTGAAAAAAACGGCATATAAAGTCGGTACAAAGACCAGGGTCAGAAGGCTGGCAAATCCCAGGCCGAAAACAATGGTCACCGCCATGGAGACAAAAAACACATCCGTAAAAAGGGGGATCATGCCCAGCATGGTTGTCAGGGCTGCAAGTACGACCGGCCGCATTCGGCTCACACCGGAATCCACCACTGCGGCAAACGGCGCCTTGCCTTGTCGGATTTCCAGATCGATCTGATCGATGAGCACGATGGCGTTTTTAATGAGTATACCTGACAGGCTCATCAGACCCAGCAGTGCCATAAATCCGAAGGGCTGCCCGAACATCAGGAGCCCTGCCGTTGCCCCGATGACGGCCAATGGAACGGTAAGCCAGATGATCAGCGGTTGACGAAAGGCATTGAAAAGGGCGACCACGATCAATATCATGAGTCCGAAAAATATGGGAACGGATTCCGCCAGCTGGCCCTGTGACTCAACACTGTCCTCCTCTTCACCGGACCAGGCAATAAAGTAGCCCGGCATTCCCTTTAGGGGGATCATATCATCGAATTTAAGGGGGATGGTATTGGCCGTATAGTCTTCAGGTGATATTTCTTTTCCCAGGTAGGCAGATGTATCCACACCCAGTGCCAGTTCGATTTTAGGCTTCAGCCGTGCAAGCAAAATAGACGGAAGCTCGGTACGGGCATCACAGTGCAGTTTGATCATCCCGCGGCGATTCCGCCTTGAGACACGGATATTTTCAGATGTTGTGGTAAACCCGTCTATCACTGTGAGCAGGGGGATATCACGGCCGGCGGTGGGACTGAATATCTGGATATTACGCATGTCTTCCATGGTTTTCCGTTCATTTTCCGGAGCACGGGCCACAATGGGAATCAGTTCCACACCTTCCCGGTAAACTCCGACCGGCACCCCTGAGAAATTGGCCTGTACGGCCTGCGCCACCATGGGACGGTCGATTCCCTGCCGCCGGGCCCGGTCCTCGGCAATGACCGGATGAACCACTTTAACCGGTGTTCCCCACTCACTGCGCACGGCTTTTGCACCCGGATCATCGGCCATAATTGCCAGGGCTTTTTCCCCAAGAGACCGTAACACCGAAGGGTCCGGCCCGTTGATTCTCAACTGGATCTTGCCCCCTTCACCCGGTCCCAGTGTAAATTTTTTTACGTTGACGATGGCATCGGGCATGATCCGCTCCAGGCCTTCCTGGGCCTTGGTGTAGACCGAGTCGATCATCCCGCGGTCAGATATGGAGACCAGAATATTGCAATAGTTTGTGTCTACCTCCACAGGGGCGGCATACGTGAGCATAAAACGGGGGTGTCCCGCCCCTACGGCTGAAGCAATATCCGTGACACCGTCCAGTGTGGCCAAATATTCTTCCATCCGGGCCACCTGCTTTTCCGTTTCACGGATATGGATTCCTTCCCGGAACTGGCACTCCACAACCAGCTGGGGACGGTTGGATGCGGGAAAAAACAGATCTTCCAAATAACCGAAACCGAATACCGCCAGTAGAAACAAGCCGGTAACAATGGATATGGTGACCCATCGAAAGCGGATGGCCGAGATCAGAAATTTGCGGTATATCTGATAAAACCGGCCGGTGTAAGGTCCTTGGGCCTCCTTTTTTTTACTGTTTTTATCTTTTTTCCCCTTCAGAAACTGTTGGGTTATAAATTTTCGGTATATCTTATAAAATGGACCGTTGTAAGATCCTTTGGTTTTTTTTTCTTTTCCGCTTTTATCTTTTTTTACTTTCAGAAACTGCTGGGCCAGTAAAGGGGTTGTCGTTACCGCGGTAAGCCAGCTTAAAGAGAGAGAGATAAGAATCACATAATATAGGGAACGGCAGTATTCCCCGGTGGCATTTTCCATGCTGCCGATGGAGGCAAATGCAAGAACGGCCACTGCTGTCGCAGCCAGCAGGGGAAGCGCATTCTGCCCCACCACTTCAACGGCGGCTCTTCTGCCTTCCATCCCCTGTTCCATCCGCACCTTCATCCCGTCAACCACCACAATGGCATTATCCACCAACATGCCCAGGGCAATGATAAGCGCACCTAAAGAGATACGCTCCAGGGCGATGTTGAAATATTCCATCACCACAAAGGTTGCGGCAATGGTGAGGATGAGGATGAATCCGATAATCAGGCCGGAGCGCAGCCCCATGAAAATAAGAAGAACGATGATAACAATGGCCACGGCTTCTGTCAGACTCATGACAAACCCGTTCACTGCCTGGGTAACGGCATCGGACTGCATGGCAATGACATTGAGTTCCATGCCCACGGGGATAAGGGGCATCAGTTCATTAATCCGCTGTTTTACCGCCTCCCCCATGGTAACGACATTACCGCCCTGAACCGTTGAAACGGCGATACCCACCGCAGCCTTCCCATTAAACCGTAAAAAATTTAGAGGCGGTTCCATATATCCCCGCCGGATATCGGCCACATCCCTTAAATAGATCAACCGTCCGTTCCGCCCGGCAATGAAGAGCGAACCGAAATCTTTTTCCGATGTAAACGTACCGGTGGGATAGACGGCAATATGTTCACTGCCGATTTTAATCCTGCCGGAATCGGCCGGAAGGTTTTTGGCATGGAGAGCCCTGAAAATTTCATCCCGGGTAATGCCCAGTGCCGCCATTTTATCTTTGGCCATCTCTACATAGACAACCTCGGTCTGCTCTCCGAAGAGCACGATCTTTTTCACATCAGTGACGGCAAGCAGCTCCCGTTTGAGCAGCTCAGCCACCTTTTTGAGTTCACGATAGGAATAGCCTTCGCCTGTCAGTGCAAAATATACCCCGTAGACGTCTCCAAAATCATCATTCACGATTGAAGGCGAGGTTCCGGAGGGCAACTGGATTTGAACATCATTTATATTCTGGCGCATTTCATCCCACACCTGCGGGAGAAGCGCTTTGTCATACTTATCTTTGATAACGACCCTGACAATGGAAAGCCCCCGGGAGGAGTAGGATTCCACCCGTTTGAGCTGACCCAGTTCCTGCACGGCTTTTTCTATTTGTTCCGTGACCTCTTTTTCAACCTCCTCAGGCGACGCGCCCGGGTAAGGGGTTATGATCAATGCTTCCTTGATGACAAATTCAGGGTCTTCCAGCCGGGACAGATCATGGTACGCCAGATAACCAAGCACCAGAAAAACCAGGGACAATGTCCATGTGATGGTATGTTTTCTTATGGATAATTCTGCAATATTCATCGATTATAACCTTTTCTCCCCGGAATCCCAGATACTGACCGTCGCTCCGGATTTCAGTTGGGTTACCCCTGCCGTTACAATGGTCTCTCCTCCGGTGAGACCGTCAAGAATGACGATCCCTTCGGACCCGGCAGGCGATCCCATTTTCACCCTGTTCTTTGAGATCGTCATATCTGCTTTATCAAGCCGCCAGACAAACGGAATGCCCTCTGAATCCTGGGTAACCGCCACCGCTGGGATGACGATGCGTTCAGGGGGTTCAAAGAACGAACCCGGAAGTCCCTCAACCGTTGCCGTCATGCCCGGCAGAATATTGATCTCCCGGGGCCGGGGCATCTCTAAAACAATTCTGTAGGTCTGGGTCTGCGGATCGGCATGGGTGGAAAATTCCCTGATTTTAAGCGAAAACACCCGGTCCGGTGCCACGGTAAACCGGGCCGCCATTTTAAGCGTCTCTTTTTGATTGATTCTGGCCATCAGGGTTTCCGGAATATCCACAGCAATCTCGATCTTGGAAACATCCTCCAGCAGAATAACGGGTTGTTTGGCCTGAATTTTCTGATGGTTCTCAACATAGCGTTGGGCCACATATCCTGTGAAAGGGGCCCTTAAAAAAGTATCATCCAACGCATCCCGAGCCGCTTTCAGTCTGGCTTTCAACCCCGATATCCTGGATTCCATGGCTTCGATATCCTCTTTTCTGGCTCCGTTTTTTGCCTTTGCAAGACCCTGGCTTGCCGCTTCAAGCTGTGCTTTGGTCACATCCCGCAGGCTGGTATGATGATCGAACTCAATCCGGGAGATATATTGTTTTAACCATAATTTTCTGGATTGCCCGTATTGTTCCTCGGCAAAGAGATACTCTGCTTTGGCAGCTTCCAGGGCTGATTCCAGCATCTTGATATCTTCTGCCCTTGCCCCTTTTTTCATGGATTTCAGATTGGCTCTGGCCTCGGATAATCCGCTTTTGATTCCATTGAGATGATTTTCAAAATCCCTTGGATCGATTCGGGCGATGAGCTGCCCCTTTTCAACCTGGCGGCCTTCCTCCACCAACAGTTCCATCAACGGCCCGGACACCTTGAAAGAGAGGTCCACCCGCTGACCGGCCCGGGTTTTTCCCGGCAGTGATATACGATTGTCATGGACGGTTTCGGATACGGTAATGACCTTTACCGGCCGGACAGCCGGTTTCAGGACGGCATCCTCTGCCTGATGGCACCCGGCACCGGTAAAAAGAATTATAATAAGGGCTGCTGCATAACGCCGCATAGGCAGCGTTTTATTGTTTGATTGTAATGATATGCTTGAATTTGACATGATCTTAACCTCTTATTGATGGGGTTGTGTAAGGTGTTAACATACGTGGATTTAACAGATCTTTTATCTGTTCAACTTATCTTTTCATACGGCTCCGGCGTTCTGCCGGCTCAGCAGGCGGGAGGATCTCAACGGACTCGCATGTTTTCCAGATCGAATGGTGTATCAGCCCTACGGAACGGAGCATCCGGGATAATTGTTCCGTCCCGCCCGGCTCCATACCGTCTTCCGTTTCAGAACAGTGCAGCCAGACCGCCCAGTCATTTTCCACCTGTTCACTTTTGCACAGGCTGAACGTGTGAACCGGGTAGCCGGATTCTTTGAATAATTTGGCTGCTTCTTTAAAAATTTCTTTGATCCTCTCCTCAGGGTATATCCTGTTAAGGCGGATGATGATCATTTCCAGCCGTTCTTGAGTTGTTTTTTTCATATGACGCTCCTTTTTTGTCATTTTTGAAAGCTTTTTAGCATCTTCTGTGCCAAATTTTAAATGATTGAATTTAATTGATATTAAAGCAATCGCCAAAATAAAGAGCCGTATATGGCATTCTTCTGGTGCCGTATACGGCTCTTTATGATATAAGTGCCGTATATGGTTTTTAAAATTTTTTGGAGGGAAGATGAAACCGATCAACGATGTTTTTTTCTACCAGGCCACGCTCCGGATCTGCGGCAGCCTCAACATAGAAACAATGATGCACAACTGCCTTGACTTCATCAGGAACTTCATTCCGGCTGACTGCATCGGCCTGCACATTTATGACTTGGAAACCCATATTTTTGAAGATTTCTCCTTTGTCGGAGATGCGGGAATCGATAACAGCAAAGTGATTTTAAAGCTGGACCGGGACACTGTCGATTATGTCAACACACTCAGGGATAAAGATCCCCTGCACCCGGACTTTATCATCAACAACCCTGCAAACGATCCTGTGGCAAAAATTTTTTGGGAGGCTGACAGACACCCGGTCGTATCCTATATCTCCTCCCTGCTGGAAGTGGGGGACAATAAGATCGGCATCGTCTCCCTTCTGTCCAAAGGATACAACCGTTACGCCGCAAAGGACTTGAAGCTGCTGAACCAGCTGAACGGCCCGTTCACCATCTCCCTGTCCAATGCATTGAAACACCGGGAATTGAAGCGGTTAAAAGAGATGCTTGCAGATGACAACCGCTATCTTAACCGGCAGCTTTATCAATTGACCGGAGATGAGATTATCGGGCAGCACTTTGGATTACGGGAGGTGATGGAGATGGTGAAACAGGTTGCCCCGCTGTCCAGCCAGGTTCTGCTGTTTGGAGAAACCGGCACGGGTAAAGAGGTGATCGCCAATGCCATCCATTATTCATCCCCCAGGGCGGATGCCCCGTTTATCAAGGTCAACTGCGGCGCAATTCCCGACTCTCTTATTGACAGTGAACTATTCGGGCATGAAAAAGGTGCGTTTACCGGTGCGTTAAAACAGAAACGGGGACGGTTCGAGCGGGCACACAGGGGAACGCTTTTTTTGGATGAAATCGGTGAACTGCCGCTGGGTGCACAGGTCCGGCTTTTACGGGTGATCCAGACCCGGGAGATTGAACGGATCGGCGGTACAGAGACCGTTCCCGTAGATATCCGCATTATCGCCGCCACCCATAGGAAATTAGAGGAGATGGTATCCCGGGGCAAATTCAGGGAAGACCTTTGGTTCCGGTTAAATGTTTTTCCAATTACCATTCCCCCGCTCCGGTACAGAACCGACGATATCCCGGCCCTTGTCAGTTTTTTCATTGAAAAAAAAACAAGGGAGATGAACCTGAGTAACGGAAAGAATCCGGCCCCGGGCGCCATGGAAGCCTTGCAGGCATATTCGTGGCCCGGTAATGTCAGGGAGTTGGAGAATATGGTTGAACGTGCTCTGATCCGAAGTGTGACAGATTCCCCCGGCGCCCCTCTCCGGTTTGATGAACCGGGTCTTTCCCAAAACCGGCCGTTAAAAAACAGACCGGCCACCCCGTCTCCCCCCCCGGTTCTGAATATGGACCAGGCCATGAAACATCATATCGAATCGGTTCTCCATCTTGCCAACGGCAAGATCCGGGGTCCGAACGGCGCAGCCGAACTGTTGGGCATCCCCTCCAGCACACTGCGGAACAGGATGAACAAATTGGGGATCCTCTATGGCAGGCAGGCCCAGAAAAAAAATTAATTACGACATACCGGTGTCGTATTAGGCTGGATATGATGGCTTCCAATAAATGGCAGCCGCATATTTGATTTGAGCGGTTGTTTAATGGTAATTTTGAATAAAAAAAGGAGGTTTTCATGATCGAGCAGCAATACTGCCAGAGTTGCGGCATGCCCATGGCCGAGGATCAACTCAAAGGCACCCGGACCGATGGATCACTGACGGATGAATTCTGCACCTATTGTTTTCAACAGGGAAAATTTACCCAGGATGTCACCATGGAGGAGATGATTGAGATCTGCGTTCCCCATATGGTGGATTCCGGCATGCCCGAGCCTGAGGCCCGGAAGCTCATTACCGCCACTTTGCCCGGGCTCAGCCGCTGGAAATAGATGAAATCGGACCGCCTGCTGGCCATCACCCTCTATCTGATCAACCGGAAAAAAGCCACTGCCCGGGAAATGGCCGACTATTTTGAAGTCTCGGTGCGCACCATCCAGCGCGACATGGAATCCCTGTCCCTGGCAGGGATTCCGGTCTGGGCCGACCGGGGGAAAGAGGGGGGGTACCGGATGATGGACACCTACATGATTTCCCGGCAGTTCTTTGATCCCGGGGAATTGTCAGCCCTATCCGCCCTGGTCCGGCGTCTGAACATCCTTTTGAACCGCCCGGAGTTAAAAGCAACCGAGCAAAAACTGCTCAGCCTCCTGAACGCCAACAGCAGTAAAAAAAAGCATGACCCCCTGATCATGGATTTCACACCCTGGGGAATGGATAAGCCCATGCTGGCCAGAATCCAGGCCCTTCACCGGGCCGTGGAAGAAAACTCTGCCGTCCGGCTCTGCTATACAGCGCCCTCCGGCAACATGAGCGACCGCACCGTGGAACCCGTAAGCCTGGTTCTCAGGGGGGCGGCCTGGTATATCCATGCCTTCTGCCGCCTGCGGTCCGGCATGCGCCTGTTCAAGGTGAGCCGGATCATGAAACATGATGTGCTGCTTCAAAGGTTTGACCCCGGCCGCCATCCCCCGTATAAGGATGAGGCATCTACGGACAACCGTCCCACCACCCTTTTTGTACTCAGGTTTTTGCCCACGGCCCAGGGCCGGATCACGGATTATTGCACCCCGGATCATCTCCACCCCATGCCTGACGGCACTATCATGGGATTTTTTCCATTTCCCGAGGATGAGTGGGTCTACTCCTGGATACTCAGTTTCGGCCCTATGGCAGAGGTGCTGGAGCCTCCCCATGCCAGGGAGCGGATCCAGGAGATGATCAGGGCCATGGCCCGAGCCTACAGGTGAAAAAAAGAACCAAACCTCCCTTACCCAATCTCCAAGATATGAAGAACTTGCCATGACCTGCACGTTGAACTGCTATTCAAAACAGATTCAAATATTCCGGCCAT
>JANQML010000113.1 GCA_028280105.1 Desulfobacula sp.
ACCAATCCGAGGAGGTCTTCCAGGTCCTGGTCGATATGGGTCGCGTTGACCACCAGCAGGACGCGTTCATTTTCGGCAAGCGCTGTGAGGGTTTCACGGCAGGCATCGCTGTCCGAACGCCGCAAAAGGCCGGGCGTATCAATATAGTTGTAAAACTCATCCGCGTAGCAATCACAGGCCACGGTCGAACCCGGAAAATTGTAGCTCGCCGCCCATCGGCCGGTGAGCGAGGCGACCAGTTGCGACTTGCCTACGCTCTCCTTGCCGATGACCAGGACCCTGGGAAGGCTTTCCGAATGGTCCATCTTAAGCTCTGTCAGGCCGGCGCTTCGTATTGGAGGCTCACGTTGCTGATGTGGGTGATCCAGATTCGATTCGTTCCCTTCTGCTCGATTCGTACAAAGCCACTGGCAATGCAGTATTCCACCTGTTCAGCTTCAATCTCGTTGTTACTGCATTCCGTACATTTGGCTGCCAGGAAGCATACCTTGACGTCCTTGAGAAGATTGGTTGCAAATGCGTCCATAATTACTCCTTTTCTTGGATTAGTGTTGATAAAAATAAATTAAGTACATAAAGTTATGTCGATTGCATCTAACGGCAATAAAAATGCCCATCGTCAGCATGAACAGGACGATCCGCAGCAGGCCGCCAGATCCCGTAACACCATGTTGGCGTCTTCGTATTCCGACAGGGGCGAAGCGTCGAGTTGCATGCGGGACGAGATCTCCGCCGCTATCAATGCAAAGCGCATACGGAATTTGTAAATAAAGCAGAGAACCGCCACGCCGTTTTCGGTCCGGTGGCGGACCATGGGGCCGCTGACGAACAGGCCGGGGATTTGCGTCGATTCGTCGGCCGATTGTGTTAGAATCGGGAACCCCTCTGCCGCATCCCAGTCAAAGAGGTCGCGGATCAGGGAGAGACTGCCCTGGAATCCGGTCGCCAGCACGGGACGGGAATCGGTCGGGATCTCCTGTGTCTGGGTTCGAATGATGAATTGGCCGTTCTGTTCCTCGACCCGCCGGACCTTTTCGGCTATGAAACGGGCCCGCCCTTTGGGAAGCTCTTCTTCCATCTGGTGAAACCGTGCTATCGTGTAAGGTGACAGGACGAGGCTCGGATCGCTTTCATCGCTCTTTTTCCAGGGAGCGTTCGGATCGATCACCACCACTGACTTGCCGGCGCGACTCAGATGAAAGGCGGCGTCTATACCGCTTTCGTAACCGCCGATGACGGCAATCGACTCCCCTTTCCAGGATTGCCAGGATTCCACCTCGCTGTTGTGAAAACAAAGTTCGGCCCCCGTGAATCCTCCCCTTTGCGGATATTGGAGTTCACCGGCGGCCCAGACGATGAAGCGGGCGGTGTATGCACCGTCGTTCGTCTCCAGCGAGAACCCGTTATTCTTATACGATACCGAACGGACATCGACACCGGTTCGCACAGGCAGATCGGCCCAGCCGGCCACGGCGTCAAGATACTGGGCGTATTGCCGGCCTGCGGGATGCTCTTCGCCCAAAGAAAATGCGGGTGAGGTCGATGGGTGGACGGCATTCAGATCGACAAGCCCGAACGCGTTGCTTGGAAAGGACGGCGTTATGAACCGCATTTCCTCTGGCCAGCGGCGAAAGCTGTCACCCACCTTTCCCCGCTCCAGAAGGATCATAGATTCCACACCGACGCGTTTGAGCGCCATGCCGACGCCAACACCCGACGCACCGGCGCCGACCACGATCACGTCAAAAGATTTTATAGATTTCATTTGGGACAACCCCTCTCTGGTTTGGCCATCATTTCTAATGGCGATTGATTTATGGTTTTTCCTGAGCTCAGGAACACGGTCAAAATGGTCACAGGAATCCGCCTGGACGGATATGTTTTTTTTGCTAATGCAAATGCATTTGCAAATATAAAGCTGGAACGGTCCTTTGTCAAGATTATTGCGACACCACTTGCAATAATAGGGAAAAAAATCTAAGCTTGTTAAAAAAGGAGGGTCAAACCTTTGAGGCGTAAAACAAAGAGGCGCAATACAACACAGAGAAACGCCATAGAGAATGTCTTTAGACAGCATGAAAGACCGCTTGGTGTTGATGAGGTTTTAAGATACGGCCGCAGGCTTGTGGCGTCACTCAACCAGTCAACGGTCTACCGGAATCTCAAGATTCTCGTCGAAGACGGGTGGTTGAAACGTATCTCGCATGCGTCTCTCGGGGTTTTGTATGAACGCACGGGAAAGGGGCACCACCACCACTTTCATTGCCGTCAATGTAACCGGACTTTTGAACTTCCGGGCTGCGCCTTGAAGGAAGAGGACGTTGCACCCGATGGATTTATCGTGGAAGATCATGATATATTTTTATTTGGTATCTGTCCCTCCTGCGTGTCTGGCTAAGCAAGGGGTTTTCAAATACGCGTACTCAGTATCTGTCAAAAGTTGGCACTTTATGCAACGTTGGAGATAAATGGGTTGAGGGCCTGTTGGGAGTTCGCCTCCCTTTTCGTGTCCTGGGAGAAAAGAAATAAAAAAATCCCGGCATGAATGGGGCTTGCATTCATACCGGGACAAAGGTGGTGGATTGGGCTTATGACCGTCCGAATTTATTCCGGCAGTCAATAGATTCTTATCTGCTTTCTCTTATCCGGTTTTTTATCCGGCCTCATACTGGCAGGTGGAAAAATCGATTTCAACACCGCATTTATCACATTTATGTGTTTTGTCGAATTCGTCGGAAAAAATCTCTTTTTTAGTGTCGCAGCCCGGACATGAGCAGGTGAAGGATTTAAGCTGCTTGAAATTTTCAAAACCGGGACAATGTTGGGGAGTTGACATAAAATGCCTCCTTTTTCTATTTGTATGTTAGATACATGTGATTATCAAAATAAAAACAAAAGTTATCTATCTTTTTTTACAAGATAATCGTTTAATTCATATTAACAAGGGTTCTTCCTTTTAACTTCCCTTTTAAAATCAGATCTGTTTTTTCAGCCAATGACGTCGGGCCAATTTCTTCAAACAGGGTGTTGAGCCGGTCAAATTTCCAGTTCACGGCCAGTTGCTCCCATAACGCCTGGCGGTGGGGCATGGGACAGTGCTGGGAGTCGATTCCGATTAAGGATACCCCCCTTAATATGAATGGAAAGACATTGATGGGCAGATCAAAGGATGCCACGTTTCCACAGCAGGTAACCACCCCCCCCAGGCCGGTGGACTTAATGGCCGCGGCCAGGATCGGTCCGCCGACCGTATCAACCGCCCCGGCCCATTGTTCTTTTAAAAGGGGACGGTCCGTGTTTTCAAGAAAATCGGCCCGGTTGATAATCTGATTCACACCCAGTTCTTTGAGCAGCCGGGTCTCTGTCTTACCGGATACAGCGGTTACCGAATATCCCAGGTGTGAAAGAATTCCGACCGACAGGCTTCCCACGCCGCCGGAGGCACCGGTTACAAGGATTTCTCCCCGATCTTTGGGAATGGATTCAACGATATGGTAAACTGACATGGCAGCGGTAAATCCGGCGGTTCCCAGGACCATGCTCTCTTTTAAACTCAGTTGCCCGGGCAAACGGACCACCCAGTCGGCAGGCACCCGGATATATTGTCCGAACCCGCCTGGGGTGTTCATGCCCAGGTCATAACTGGTTACGATGACCTTTTCTCCGGGTGAAAAATCAGGGTGCCGGCTCTCTTCAATGATGCCGGCAGCATCAATTCCCGGGGTGTGGGGATAGGATTTGGTTACGCCCGGATTGCCGGATGCCGACAATGCATCTTTATAATTCAGTGACGAATACTTGACCCGGATCAGGACATCGTTATCCGGCAGGCCGCTGGTCTGAAGTGCCTTGATCCGGCCGCTAAACTGATTCTCTTTATCCTGTTCAACCACCCAGGCCTTATAGGAAACTGATTTCATATTTCCATCCTTGTGATATCTGTAACGGGAAATTATCTTCGGTATTATAACGATTTGACCGGCAATTGCCAGATAATTTTTAATTTTAAAAAAAACGGTTCAAGCTCTGAAAGAGAACGGTTGGATATTGCCATTATTTTGCCCGGTGTATTTTAAAAACCGCCCATTCTTGATATGATGGAAGCTTGGAACTATTGTATGTTTAGAGGAAAATGGAACGTGACAACCAGCAGAAGAAGCATCCTTGAAAAAGGACGGGGAAAAGCCAGGAAACAGGCTAAATCCCGATATATGTACGAAAAAGAATCCCGCTATTTTGCCCAGGTGGCGGAAAGCGTCAAGGAAATGGCCTTTGCAGAGCTTGATGAACTGGGGGCGTTTGACCTGAAACCGGTTTTCAGAGGGGTGTGGTTCTCCGCCTCAAAAAGGGATTTTTATCGGATTACGTATGTTTCAAGATTGATTTCCCGGATCCTGGCACCCCTTATCACGTTTGAATGTCATGACAAAGATGATCTGTATAAAGCGGCGAAAACCATCCAATGGGATGAGTTTTTAACCCTGAAACAGACGTTTTCCATTACCGCCAATGTCTCTGAATCCGATATTACCCATTCCAATTTCGCCGGTTTAAGGGTCAAGGACGCCCTGGCCGATTATTTCAGGGACCGGACGAACCGGCGGCCGAACGTGGATGCCAAAAACCCGTATATTATCATCAATGTCCATCTTCATCGGAACATGGCCACCATTTCCATTGATGCCTCCCACGGACCCCTCCATAAAAGGGGTTACCGTGAAGAGTCGGTTTCGGCACCCATGCAGGAAACCGTTGCTGCGGCCATCATTCAATTGTCGGAGTGGGACGGTCAAACCCCGTTGTATGATCCTATGTGCGGTTCCGGTACCCTGCTGTGCGAAGCACTGATGAAACACTGCCGGATACCGGCCCAGATTTTCAGAGAGGAATTCGGATTCGAACGGCTGCCCGATTTTGATCCAAAACTCTGGGGCGGGGTTAAAGAGGAATGCCAGGCACAGTTTCACACCCTTAAGCCGGGTCTGATCGCAGGTTCGGATATCTCGGACGTTTCCGTTTCCGCTGCCCGGACCAATATCATGGGGCTCCACTTCGGCAGTGAGGTGACGGTTGAACTTAAGGATTTTAAAGCGGTTGAATCCCTTGAAAAGATGACCATTGTCGCCAATCCGCCCTATGGCATCCGGATGGGAAAAGAACAAAATTTAAATGATTTCTACAATGATTTCGGTCGGTTCTTGAAGAGCAGATGCAGACAATCCACAGCGTATATCTATTTTGGAGAGCCAAAATTTATTAAAAAGGTTCCCCTGGCTCCGGCCTGGAAACGGCCGCTTAAAATCGGCGGTCTGGACGGCAAGCTGGTAAAATACGACTTGTTCTGACCGGCCATTGAATCTTTCAATTAAGGGAAGGCTGTAAAAAATGAGAAATAGACCCGATATCCCCCGTTATACCTGTAATGACTACAGGGAAGAGATGATCCTTTTGGGTCTGCAAAAACGATTGTCCGACCCTGGTCTGCCGGAATCGGAAAGGGACCGGGTGCGGGCGGAGATCCGCAGAATTGAAAAGCAGATGGGAATGGAATAACACGTTACAAAAGCGTTACACCCATTTTCATTTGTATTGATCCAAACCTTGGATCCGATCGGTTTGCAACGCCTTTGTCACCAAAAATATAAATGAATATGAGGTTCTTACGATGCGAGTTGCCAATTCCGTAAAAAAAGCCCGGTCCTTGAAACTCTACCACGAATTAATGACCAGCAAGGTGGTGGACATCCTTCTGGTTTCCAGTCCCTATGACGCGTTTATCATGGAGGAGGAGGGACGGCTTTCCACTCGTATTATTAATGAGTATAAAGGATTGAATCTGTCCCGCCCGCCCCGGCTGACCCGGGTCTCTTCCATGTCAGAGGCCTTTGAAAAACTGGCACTCAAAAAGTTTGATCTGATTCTTGCCATGCCCAGTCTGGACGGAACCAATGTCTATCAGTTTGCCCAGAGAGTCAAGAAACGATATACGGAGATCCCTTTTTTTATGCTCCTTCACAACACTTGTGATGTGGCGCATTATGTCTGCCAGGACAGCACCGGTGCCATAGACCGGACCTATATCTGGAACGGGAATGCCGATTTGCTGCTGGCAATCATCAAGAATTTTGAAGACGATATGAATGTGGCAAAGGATACCCAGAACGCAGATGTCAGGGTGATCATCCTTGTGGAGGATTCCCCCTATCACTACTCTTCCATTCTGCCGGTACTGTACAAACAGATCGTCCTTCAGACCCAGACCGTCATCGATGAATCCATTAATGAAGAGCACCGGCTGCTCAAGATGCGGGGTCGCCCCAAAGTATTGGTGGCACATAATTATGAAGATGCCATCCGGTTGTACGAGACCTATAAGCCCTACCTGCTGTCGGTTTTTTCCGATATCCGGTATCAGCGAAAGGGGATTGAGGACCCGGCAGCCGGTCTCCGGCTGTTGACAAAAATAAAGCGGGAAACGCCGGATCTGCCGCTTCTGGTACTCAGCACGGAAGAACAAAACCGGGAAAAATCAGAAGAGATTCCCGCCGTGTTCATCAATAAAATGTCCAGCAATTTGAACAACCGGATTAAAAGTTTTTTCGTCTGCCATCTCGGGTTTGGAGATTTTATTTTCAGGATGCCGGATGGAAAAGAGATTGCACGTGCCAGCGATCTGCGGACCATTGAAAAATTGCTGGATGAAATCCCGGATGAATCCATTGTTCACCATGCCATGCACGATGATTTTTCAAGGTGGTTCATGGCCAGAAGCGAGATTGAATTCGCGCTCCAGGTCAAACCCTATACCATTGACGATTTTCCCGATCCCCAGGGGCTGAAACATTTTTTAATCGAAAAAATCAGACAGCGGCGGATGGGATCGCGCAAGGGGCAGATCATTGATTTTGATCCGGAAAAATTTGATTCAGATACGGATTTTATGAAAATCGGCAGCGGTTCGCTGGGGGGGAAGGCAAGGGGCCTGGCCTTTATGGCATCCCAAATTAAGCTGCACCCGGAGCTCCATGAGAAGTTCCCGGATATCACCATCACGATTCCCCAGACCGTGGTGATCTCAACCGAAGGGTTTAAGATGTTCATCGAGGAAAACGGATTGTCCTCTCTTCTTGATCCGGACGTGAATATGGGAGATGATCAGATCATTGCAAAGTTTCTGCAGGCCCGGTTTCCCGATTCTTTGAAGGAAAGCCTGAAAGCCTATCTTGAAAATGTCCGGTATCCCATTGCCGTCAGGTCGTCCTCTCTGTTTGAAGATGCCCATTATCAGCCCTTTGCCGGGATGTATAACACCTATATGCTGGCCAATTCCAACCCGATTTTTCAAAAGCGGCTGGACCGTCTCATTCTGGCCATCAAACTGGTCTATGCGTCCACTTACTTAAAAGCACCCCGGTCCTATGCCAAATCCACCATGCACCGCACCGAAGATGAAGAGATGGCTGTTGTGCTTCAACAGTTGACCGGAGCCGAATACAATAATTATTTTTATCCCGCCATTTCAGGGGTGGCCCAATCGTATAATTTTTACCCGATTTCCCACCTGAAATCCGATGACGGTATCAGCTACATTGCCCTGGGATTGGGCAAAGTTGTTATGGAAGGGGGGAAAACGCTTCGTGTCTGCCCGAAATATCCCCAGTTTCTTCCTCAATTCTCCATTGTGGATGATATTCTTGAAAATTCTCAAAAGTATTTTTATGCACTCAAGGTGGATGAATTTCCGGATGATGAAAAGTTTATCAATTCAAAGGCGGTTGACCCCACGCTTGTAAAGCTGGATTTAAATGACGCCACGGATCATCCGGTTATCCGGCAACTATGCTCTACATTCCATTTTCAGGATAACCGGATCAGGGATTCGTTTTCCAATAAAGGATTTCCGGTTTTAACCTTTGCCAGTATCCTGAAATATAATTCGTTTCCTCTGACTGAAATTCTGGAAGAGGTGACCCGGCTGGGATGTCAGTGGATGGGAACTTCCGTAGAGGTGGAATTTGCAGTGAATCTGCCCCTGGGGGAAGACGAGAAGGCTGATTTTTCATTGCTCCAGATTCGCCCCATGGGTCAGTATACCCAGAATTTAGGGGTTAAGATCGGTCAAAAGGAGATCAAAAAAGCCTTTTGCTATTCGGAACGCTCTCTGGGAAACGGAGAGTATGAAGGGATTTACGATCTGGTCTACGTGGACCCGGATACCTTTGATGCGGCCCAAACCGTTGAAATTGCGGCAGAGGTTAACAAAATTAATTCGCTTTTTAATTCCACCAACCGAAAATATGTGCTCATCGGACCGGGGCGGTGGGGGTCGGCCGACCGGTGGCTGGGCATACCGGTGGTCTGGAATGATATATCAAATGCGGGGGTCATTGTGGAAACCACCATTGAGAGCATTAAAGCGGATCCGTCCCAGGGATCACATTTTTTTCAGAATATCACCTCATTGGGAATCAGTTATATAACCGTTTCGAACAAAGGCAAAGATTTTATCGATTATGAGTATTTCAAATGCACTCAATGTGACACCACCACCCGTTTTCTGAAACATATCCGGTTTGATAACCCCATAAAGATTCTGGTGGACGGAAAGACATCCCAGTCCGTCATGATGCCGTACGAAGAGAATGAAGCGGATAAAATGGATGATATCCCTGTCTTTCAATCATGAGCGGTTCAGGCAAAGGCCATTTGGGCAGACGTCCAGGTATGGTTTCATAGGGTCTGCATATTGATTTTTGATCAAAAGATCGATAAGTTCATGTGAATTTGGTGTTGAATTTATCGCGGGGTCTCTGATGCGTCTGGAATGTCACAATTTAAATTACATCTACCCGGGCAGCCGATCGGCTGTAATAAAAGATATGAGCTTTTCCATGGAATCTCCCGGATTTAATGCTATTTTCGGTCCGTCCGGTGTGGGAAAAACTTCCCTTGCCAGGCTGATTACTTCACCGGGAGACCGGATGGGGCAGTCTTTTTTTACCCGGCAGATTAAAACCATTCATTATTCCTACAACCTGGAGCGATTGCCCGGCTGGTCCAGCACGGGGATCCATCTGGATAAGGTGACACCTGAAGGCAAAGAGGAATTCAAGCAGGAACTGGTTGATATCTTTGAATTAAATGATGTGGTTCATGCCCGGTTTGCAAAATTATCCATGGGACAGCAGAATCGAATTAACCTGATCCGGTATCTGCTGCAGGAATTTGATCTGCTGATTTTAGACGAGAGCCTTGCCAACGTGGATGAAACTTTACGCCAGAAAATCATACTGGCGATCAAGGATCTGTTTGATGATAAGATGTTTATCTATATTTCCCACAATCTGATGGAGGTATCAAAGTTTTGCAATCAGATCCTGGTCATGGGCAAGTCCCCGGGAGCCAAAAACTATTGCATGATCCAGGGACAGGATTATAAAACCAATGGCCGGCTGGATAAAAACCGCCTGGATCAAACCATGCTGGAGATTATGAATGCTGTTTAGACGGATTTACCAGTTTTTAATTGTCTATGTTATCGGCATTCTGTTTTTAGGCGCGATCAAGGTCTTTTTGTCGCTGTCCGACTACGTGATTCCGGGCGGGTCGGTTATGGTGGAAACCGCCCGGCAGATGTCTGTTCCTTATCTGTTTGATGTCCTGAATACCTTGTCCGTAACCATCCTTGGCCAGTGTTTGTCCGTTATTATGGCGTTCACCGTTGGAATTGCCGGCCGCAAGTCATCGTGGATCGGTTCTTTCATCAAGGTGACGGCCTATAATATCCAGGCATATCCCATTGTCGCCCTGGCCCCCATCATTTTTATTCTGCTGGGGGACGGGTTTGCCTCCCGGCTTCTTATTGCCTCCATGATCTGCTATTTCCCGTTGCTGCTTTCCGTTCTGGGAATCATGGCAACCCCGGTCGACGATATTGAACATTTTTACCGGGTGACCGGCCGGATGAGGTGGCAGCTTGAGGTGAAGATCAGGGCATTTGAAAATTTGAGCAAACTGACCACCGTGATTTCAGGCAGCGCAACCCTGGCAATGGCCGGTACCATCGTGGCTGAATTTATTGCCGCCAACGCCGGGATCGGATATAGTATCCGTATTGCACTGTACCAGAGTGATCTGGCAAAAATCCTGATCGCGCTGTTTATGATCGGTATTTTTATTTCCGTTTATCAGGGGATTCTTGAAACAATGGGGGAGCAGATGAAAAACAGGTGGCTGGCCCCGAACAAAGGAGAGATCCAATGAAAAAAATCCTAGCGATATCCATCATTGCCGCTTTATCCGTTACTGCATTTTTAATGATGCCCCAGAAAAAAGAGATACAACTCAATTACAGGCTTAAATGGTTGTTTAATACCAGTGTTGCCGGAGATATCTATGCCGATGCAAAGGGGTATTTTAAAGAGGCGGGCCTGATCGTTGAGATCAAGGAAGGCAGCCCGGAAAAAAATGCCATCAATGAATTGGAACTGGGATATGCTGATTTTGGTGTGGCTTCGGCGGATCAGGTGATCCGGGCCCTTGATAAAGGGGCGAAAATCGTCGTGATCGCTCAATTGTTCCAGATAAATCCCATGCAGTGGATGTATCGGACCGATCAGCCGGAGATTAAAAAACTCCAGGATTTAAAGGGGCGGCGAATCGGGATCACCTTTGGCGGAAACGATGAGACCATCATGAAAACCCTTTTGACCAAAGGCGGTGTCCAGCCGTCCGAAGTCACGCTTACCGGGGTGCGATTTGATTTTACCCCGTTTTTTAAACGGGAGGTCGATGTCTGGCCCGTATACAGGAATTCACAGGGTGTCATCCTTTCCGACAGGCTTGCCAAAGAAGGCGAATCGGTGTTTTTCTTTAATCCTGCCGACCATGGAATCAATTTTGTGGCCAATTCGGTGATTACCACAAGAAAAAAGGTTGAAAAGAATCCCAAACAGGTGGATCAATTTTTGACCGCCCTGCTGAAAGGGTGGGAGGCTGCCATGGATCCGGCCAATGAATCAGATGTGCTGGCAGCGGTCAAAAAACTGGATAAAGGCACCCAGGGAGAGATTCGAAAAGAACAGTTGACGGTCACCCGGCAATTGATCAAACCCCATCTGTCCAGCCGGATCGGTACCATTGACATCTTTGCGTGGAAACAGACCGAATCGATTATGCTCAATGAAAAACAGATTAAACAACCCGTGAATATTGAAAATCATCTGATTCAGATCAACTGAGCCCGGTAGAACATACCGGGGACGGACACCATTCGGTTTTTCTCCCAATTCATGCTAACCCCGTCAGTTGATCAGGGTTTTAATCTCATCAATTTTGGTTTCACAGGCCCGGATACCCCGCTGCATCAACTCCGCCCCCTTGTGAAAGTCATCCCAGGCAAACCCCTGGACATCCGGATAAATGACCACATCGGATTTTTCGGCAAAACCGGTTGTGGCCCGCTGGTGGACAATATGCATGGTTCGCGAAATCACTTCAAAAATACCGGGGGCCGCGGCTGCCCGATCCGGGGTCGGCATGGGATTTTCAACGCAGACGGCAATGATTTTATCCGCCCCTTTCTGTTCGAGGACATTTACGGGCACCGGATTTAAAAGACCGCCATCCACCATCCACCGGCCCTTGTGCCGGACGGGCGAAAAGACCGCAGGCAGAGAAAGACTGGATCTGACAGCCTTTGCCACATCCCCTGTTTCAAACAGAATTTCCTCTCCCCGGATAATGTCCACACCGATCAAATAGGTCGGGATCAGAAGATCCATAAAATCGGCGTGCCCCACGGCCTGGGCGACCAGGTTCAATGCCTTTTTCCCCCTTAAAAAACCGGTGATGGGAAGGGTATAGTCAAAAATACCTTTACGTGCCTTTTTCCGGGTGGGGAACAGATCAATGGTGGTCTGCTTCAGATGGGCCGAAGAGCCTTTAGCGGAAAAGATGGCTCCCACCAGGGCACCCATGCTGGTTCCGGCAATCATGTCGATATGGATGCCATGATCCTGCAGCGTCTTTAATACACCGATGTGAGACCATCCCCGGGCTGCACCCGCTCCCAGAGCCAGTCCGATCCGTACACCGGCAATTTCCCTTGCCACCGCCCGGGCCCCTTTGACAGGAAATCGTTTCCTGGTGTCGATCAATCCGCTAAACGCCTGATCACATTGATCCACCCATATTTGAGGCGTTTCAGATAAATCCAGTTCCTCTTTCAGTGTTTCCCGTGCAATTCCGATATCGCCGCAAAGGTGGCTCACCCCCACGCGGACTTTGTCAAAACCGTTGCTGGCGTGTTTTTCCAACCGGGTGAACTTTTTTTTAACAGACTCTAATCCGCCCCGGGTGTTGTTGATCAGCAGCAGGTTTTTGTCACTCAGCCGGATGGCCTGTTGTTCAAGGGCGCCAAAATGATGTGACAGACTGAAAAAGACAATATCATACCGGGTTTTAAGGTTTTCCATTAACACCGACAATGCCGGAACCAATTGTCTTTTAAACCCTTTATTCACCTGCAAAACGGCAAAACCGGACGGATGGGCAAACCATCTGAAATCCGACTGTTTATATAAATGGGCGGGTAATAAGTTCAACAGGCCTTCATCCGGGCAGGCCGAATCATGCAGCTCATATTTTTTCATGACCTGCCCCAGTTCAAGATGGGGCTCAACCACCAGCACCTTTTTACTGGATTCCGTACTGATATGATAGGATACCGAATAGAGAAAATGGGAAAGGCCCAGGTTCTCATGGGTGGATGACAGCGTATAGAAAACGGACCGGTCCGCCCGGCTCTGGCCGGCTGGAATTCCGCATGAGAGACGCCTGGCATACAACCGGCTCAAATATAGTCCGATCTGCCGGTTTGCAGACAGAAGATCGTCAAAGTTCTCTTTTTTTAACTGGAACAGGACGGTATCCAGGCCGGCTTTAACCGTGGCATTTCGGGGCATATCGGACAGCAGGGCCATTTCACCGAAAAAATCGCCTCGTTTGAGTTCTGTCTGGTAGTGATGTGACTGGGTTTGCGATTCGATCCTGACAATACCGGAGCGGATGATATAGAGGGCATCGCTTGAATCCCCCTGGTTAAAAATGACGGTATCTTTTTTAATTGAAAGGCATTGGAAACAGCCGACCACTTTTTTAAGCTGTTCACCGGGAATGGACGAAAAAAGCGGTATCTTTTTTAAGAAAAATGCCAGGTCTATGTCGTACCCGTGAGGGCTCATGGTTTACCCCAATAAGAGTGAAGGTGTGATTCTTATGTATATTCTTTATATCGGTTGCTCGTTTTATGCAAGATGAAGATACCGTGGTTTTCCCCGGGGGTGTGAACCGGTCATCTTTTTTAAAGCGGGGGGGATTAGAGATTAATTTCCGTGAATACCATTTCCCAGAGACCCAATACATCTTTTTCCGAACGGGTTTCAGTGATTTGGCATCTGGTGCGATCTTCTTTTAATCGGATGGAGGTGTTCGGCCCTGTAACCGTAGTCCCCTGGGTGATGGTTTTGGAAACCGAAACCACGGCAACGGGATTCTCTTTTTTGGCAAAGGCGTTTAAGGCCCTTTTTTCGTGGACAAGGGCCTTGTTTCTTTCTTCAAACAGAATTAACTGTTTTTTAAGCTTTTGGATACGGTCTTCAATTTCACTCTGGGTTTCAAAGATAATGTTGAGTTCCTCTTCCGCATCATCAACCGCCTGCTGCAACCTGTCTATCTCTTCCTGAATCAGATCCGACTGGACGTTATCACCGGATCTTTGGAGCATCTCCAGATCTGTTTTCATCTCCGAGAGATCCTGCTGGGCCCGCTCCTGAATCTGGGCTTTATCTGAGATTTTCCGGTAAAACTCATGATCTTCGTCTTCTAATTTGACGATATCTTCGTTGATCTGATTGGATTTTGAAACTGATCGTTCCAGCGCCTTATTGATCTCATCTTCAAGCATCTGAACGTGTTCATCAATACCGACTTTCAACTGAGACGGCTTTGAAGAGGTCGTACCGACATTGCCTGCATCAATTCCCAGTTTTGACGTGATCCTGCTGGCAATGATGTATCCCCAAGTATTGATGCATTTTCCGCTGATGATAATGTCGGAGTCAATGATTTCCTTTAAAATATTCAGGTTGCCATATCCCCGGACCTTGGACCGGCTGATAAATTTGGCATAGATGTTTCCCTGGGCTGAAATCGTTGCGTCGGTAATACCTGCAGAGACTTTGACATCTCCGGAAACATCGATGATTGCCCCTTCAAGTTCTTGTGCCTGGAGGCTGATCCCTTTTACGTGGAACCCTTCCTTGACACATCCCCTGACAATGATATTGCCTTGAAAGGTGATATTGCCTGTTTCAAAGTCAACATCACCGGGGATAATAAGTTCGGGGCTAACGGAAACCACGCCCATTTTGTCCAGGTGGGGCTGTCCGTCAATCGCCGCTCTGATACCCAAACCGTTTTTAGACAGCTCCGTACCCGGACCGGTTCCGAACGCCGGGGCCACGGGTTCGTCCACAGGGATCACCGCTCCGAAGACATTGATACCGGATCGGCCTTTTATGGGCGGGGATTGGGTTGCCAGCATATCCCCGGATTTGACAAACGGGGTTTCTCCCCTCTCTCTGAAATCGATGGTTCCGTCTTTGCCGATTTTTCCCGGATTGGTGTAGTCTATCTCAAAGTGATAGGCAATGACCCCGTCTTTTCCCGGTTCCGGCGGCTCTCCCCGGGCGATAAGGATTTGCTGTTCATCTGAACTTGACAGCCAGGCGTCAATGATCTCATCATCGACAATGCCGTAGGTGATTTTTTTCATCATCAACAGGTTTAAGACAGCCGTCAAGCCGGGCTTAAAGGAATCATCCCCGTCAGATTGACGCTTACTGAGGTGGGCTTTCACTTGATCCTCGGAAATGGTAACAGCAAAGTATTCATCCATTATCTGACTATCTTCATCTGATTCGGAATCAAATTCAGTGAGTTCCGATACCAGAATTTCCAATGCCTGCCCGGATTCGGCTTCGCTGTAATTCAATGATCGCAAAAATACTTTCTTTAAAATCTCTTCGGCCGCTGTTTCAAACGCTTCGTCAATTGGGGGGGCGGTATCGATTGCCGCTTCATGTAAAAGTTCATTCGTATCCGGTTCTGTCCCGGATGCCATTGAAAGATCCGGGCCCTTTTTATTTTCAGATGAGAATAAATCCAAAAGGACCTGTTGATAATCGACCATATCCAAGTCGATCCCTAAATTTTTGGTTAATAGATCAAATTGTTTTTTTAACAGCCCGGTAAGGAATTGGAATTCATTGTCAAAAGCATCCGGATTTTTTTTGATTTTTTTCTGACTCAGTAATCGGGGCAGGTTCGATGTCTGATCGTGTTTTTTTTCAAGCCGTCTTTTTTTTGACTGGAGCTTTAAAACCGTTGCTTTTTTATCTCTAATCAGCTTCTGGAAACCGATATTCTTTTTTTTAAGCTTTCTGGCAATGATTGTCATCTCTTCATTCTGATGGGCAGTCACCTGTTTCAGATGCATTTTTCTGATAGATTTTTCGAATTTTCTCAGGCAGTTTTCAGAAAGTGCAATCAGGTCTTCATCCTTAAACGGAATGGTGATACAAGCGTTCACTTTTGCTTTATTAATGGCATTGATCAACGTATCTGAATCATCAAACGGCAGCATGATCATGCGCTGGGTAATCGGTGATAAGGACTTGACCTTTTGAAGGATATCATCCCCTTTCATTTTAGGAAGGTTGGCGTCGCTGATGAACAATGCAAACGGGTCATCGGATTTCTGTTTCACCCGGTTTAATGCCTCTTGACTTGTCTTCTCACAGATCACATCCCATCCGGCGTCCTTCAGGACGTCACGAACCTGTTCCCGGATGGGATCTTCGTGTTGAAGGATGATAACCCTGGGTTTTTTATGATTGATCATTCCGGTCCGCCTTGGGGCATCTTCATTTCAAACCCGCTTCGGAACGCCAGCTCTTCGAACCGGTCAAACAAGGTTTGAACGGTGAAGGAAAAAAGCGCCTCCAGTTTTTCAACATCCACGCCCTCACCTGAATCCACACAGGTCTGAATTATTTCTTCCAGCTTTTTTAAAGGGAGTGTCGGTTTTGTATCCAGATGTGAAATCTCCTCGTTCAGGGCGCTTATATCCTTTTCCAGAGACTGGACGGTGGTGCTGTGCTTTTTTTTGACTTCCACCAGTTCGCAATTCAGATCGTAAAGTTTCGCGTTCTGTTGTTTGGCTGTTTTTAGCAGTTGTTTATGTTCAAGGATTGAATGATGCAGTTTCAACCCGTTATTCACTGCGGTTAAAAAATCCTTGTTTTCAAATGGTTTTACAAAAAAGCGATGAACGTATATTTGATTGACGGTCCCGACGATGGTTTCCATCTCCGAATAGACGGCCATCAGGTACCGAATTGAATTCGGGGCGATTTTTTTAGCATGTTCAAGAAAATCTCCCCCGCTCATTCCGTTAAGGTGAAGTGCAGAGATGATCACCGAAGGCGGCTGATCAGGGGTCTCCTTCAACTGCTCAATGCCGGCCTCGCCGGTATCGCAAAACACGGGAATGACCGGTTCGTCCTTGAGAATGGATGCAATAGTCTGTTTAACATGTCCATCCCCTTCAACAATAAGGACTCTCTGTTGGAAATCGGGTTCCATCCGCCTGCCTTGAGATTTTGATAAGATTGATTGTTATTACGATTATTTACCAATAATAGTCTCAATTAAAATTTAAGGCAAGGATAAAAGCCTTTTTCACTAGGGCGAATGCATGTAAAGTTGGCACATTCAATAATGATATGGCCGTCCATGAAACCGTAAATCACTCCACTATCCCTATAAGGATGGTTCTGTTTAACCGGCTCAAAAAAGAGTTGTAGCCTTAACCTCAACGTTGCATAAAAATTTTATCATAAAAGATGAAATCAGTTGGCGGTACAACAAACGCTTTGAATTTAAAGATGCTTTCAAGACTTCATCATAA
>JANQML010000115.1 GCA_028280105.1 Desulfobacula sp.
TAGTGCAGGCCGAATCCGCCGGTGAAAAGTCCATATCCGAATGCAATCTGCACCACGTCGTCGGAGGTGAGACCGGCAGCACACAAAATCCGTGCAATCAGATCGGACCAGTTTTTAATATCGTTTTTCGAATATCCCACAACCGTTGCCATTCCCGTGGTCCCCGAGGATGAATGGACCCGTACAATCTCCCTTAACGGCACGGCAAACAGACCATAGGGATAATTATCCCTTAAATCCTGTTTCATGGTAAACGGCAGATGTCTTAAATCCTCAAGCGAACTGATATTGTCATACTCCAGTTTCTCTTCCCTGAATTTTTTCCGATAAAAAGGCACATGGGTCCCGACCCGGTATAGAGTGGATTGCAGCCTTTGCAATTGCAGCTGTTCGAGATCTTCGCGCGAAACGGTTTCCTTTTTATGCTCCCAAAACATATTGCCCCCTAACGGCGTTAATAATTTTATTCCTCAAGTTTCTCCCTCCCAGGTATGCCCGCTGTACGGCCTGGTTGGCCGGCAGATCCGATGCCGGTCCCTGTACGATCACTTTTCCGGTTTCAAGGACATACCCCCGGTCTGCAATATGCAATGCCGCCTTTGCGTTGACCAATGCCATCTATTTTTCCTCCCGGGCCGGCTTGGATAGGTTAAAAAACCGGATCTGCCTTTGTTTGAGATTTAACTGCAGAATACCACTGGACGCAAAGAGCATGATCAGAATGCGGATCACTCCGAACGCGGCAGACAGCAAAAAGATGTAAAGTTTGTACCTGGCGGTATCGACCCCTTTGGAAGCGGCCGCTTCTTCGGATACGTGAAAGGTATTGGATACGGAATAACGGATTTTTTTGCCGGGTTACACGGTTATATGGCGCAAATCTGCTCTCCGGTCATAATGGTCACGTTATTTTCCCGGAGAACACCGATGGCTTTGTCCACGTCATCAAACCGGAAAATCAGAATGGCGTCATCATTCCGTTTATTGACAAATGCATACATGTACTCCACATTCAGATCAGCCGCATCTATTATTTTTAATACCGAGGCAAGCCCGCCAGCCCGGTCCGGAACCTGTACGGCAATCACCATGGTTTTACCCACGGTAAAGCCGTTGTCTTTGAGAACGGTCTTTGCCTCTTCCACCTTATCCACGATCAGACGCAGAATGCCGAAATCAGCGGTATCGGCAACGGATAACGCCCGGATATTGATCCCTTTGTCTGCAAGGATGGATGTGATTTCCGCCAGGCGTCCGGATTTATTTTCTAAAAAAATAGCGATCTGTTCGACTCTCATATCTTCCTCCTTGATTCAAATCCGACGATTATCAACGACCCGCTGGGCCTTGCCTTCACTTCGCTGAATGGTCTTGGGCTCCACCAGCTTGACCTTGCAGGTGACACCCAGCATATCCTTGATATCCGCCTGGATTTTACGGGTCATCTTTTCCAGCATACGGATCTCATCGGAAAAGAGATTGCCGGAGACTTCCACCTGGACCTGCATGGTATCCAGTTTTCCTTCCCTGTCCACCACGATCTGGTAATGGGGCTCCACCCCGTCTATTCCCATGAGCACATGTTCCACCTGGGAGGGAAAGACATTCACCCCGCGGATAATCAGCATATCATCGGTCCGGCCGGTGACCTTTTCCATTCGGACCAGTGTCCGACCACATTTGCAGGTATCGTAAATCAGCCGGGAGATATCCCTGGTCCGGTACCGGATGATGGGAAAGGCTTCCTTGGTCAGGGTTGTGAATACCAGTTCCCCTTTTTCACCCGGGGGCAGCACCTGACCGGTGTCCGGATCAATGATTTCAGGCAGGAAATGATCTTCAAATATGTGCATCCCCTTCTCTGTTTCCAGGCATTCCATGGCCACCCCCGGCCCCATGACCTCGGACAGACCGTAAATGTCCACCGCTTTGAGATTGAGTTTCCGCTCCACCTCTTCTCTCATGTTATCGCTCCACGGCTCGGCTCCGAAAATGCCCACCCTTAAAGAGAGGCTTGTGGGATCAACATTGACGGCATCCATGGCATCTGCCAGATTCAGGGCATAGGAGGGCGTGGACAGCAGCACCGTGGAACCGAAATCCTTCATAATGGTTATCTGACGTTTCGAATTGCCGCCGGAAACGGGAATGACCGTGGCTCCCAGCCGTTCCGCCCCGTAATGGGCGCCTAAGCCACCGGTGAACAACCCATACCCGTAAGCATTATGAACCATATCCTCTTTGTGTGCACCGGCACAGGTCAGGGCCCGTGCCATGATCGAGGCCCAGAGCTCGATATCCTGCCGGGTGTAGCCGACCACGGTGGATTTTCCCGTGGTTCCGGAAGAGGCGTGGACACGAACCACCTCATCCAGGGGGACGGAGAACAATCCGAACGGATAGTTATCGCGAAGATCGTCCTTTACTGTGAAAGGCAGTTTATGCAGATCTGTTAAACTGTTTATATCATCCGGGGTGACACCGGCCGCATCCATCTTAGCCCGATAGGGTTTAACCGTTTGATATACGCGCGCCACCAGTTGCTGAAGCCGTTTCAATTGAATCGACTCCAGGCCGACCCGGGGCAGTGTTTCGATCTCTTCTTCCCAAAAAAGTGTCGGCATTCTTCCTCCCTGTTAACTTAATTATTTGTTGAACCCGTTCTTTTAACGCCATTCAGGACTGCAGATATTTCTTTACACTGGCACCTGCCCGCCGAATCCATCTTTCCGGGCACAGATTCCAAGTGCAGGACAGGTGTTGTTGTAGAAAGGACAATAGCGTTTGTCAAGCAAAAGGTGGCTACGCCCCAAACATACCCTAAGGTATTGTAATTATAAGCAACAACTTTCAATCAAAGAATCAGACGTTGGGGATCGCATTTTTCCCGGAGCGTGGCCAGTTCAAAACCGGTCGGCGGCTCAGCCGCCCGGGCTCTTGACGTATCCACACCAAACTGCATATTTTCCAGGATATCCTCGACCGCTATTCCCGGATAGTAAAGGTCCAGATAAAGCTCCCCGGATCCCGTATCGATCCGGAGCACCCCTTTATCGGTTATCACAATATTGACTCCGCCGGGGCGCAGGCCGTTTTCATCCCGGGTCCGGTTGTTCTGGCGCTGCCCCGGGCTGGTCAGATAATCGACTTTTTTTACAAACCTTCGTTTTTCATGCATCATGAACGCGATACAACGGGGAACAAAGGACGCCACATCACAGGCGCCGCCACTGCCTGAAAACCGTGTATCCGGAGAATCGTAGTCCCCGATCACCGTGCTGTTGAGGTTGCCGTATCTATCGATCTGGGCCGCTCCCAGAATGGCAATCACCCGGTTGCCGGTTATGGGGTTCTGCATAAAGGAAAATGCATCCAAAAGACCGGTATTGGATGCGGCCCCGTACATGACTCTCGGGTCGGCAACCGCCATGGGCAGTTCTTCAATGGCGGAATCCATGGCACCGGTTTCAAAAAAAAATGACTGCATGGGGGGCGCTGATAAGCTTGGCTGCCGTGGCCGCCAGCATAGAGATACCGGTGCCTGCAAAGACGACGTCCCCGTCGTTGATTTCACGCGCAGCCATGATGGTCATCATCTCTTTGGGTGAATAGGATTGTGCGTTCATCTTCAGCCTCTTTTCATATTATGGGCATATCCGGTCCGTTTGTCCGCCCGTATGGCATCCAGCCGGTCCGTGCCGATCAAATCCAGAAACGCCCGGTGATCGGCAACACCGTAGACATGTCTGTTTTGAAATTCTTTAAACAGGGCATCCTTTTTGGCAGCATCGGCATATGCCCGAAGATAGTCGGAATCATAATCATAATACCGGTAAACCGCCGTGGGATAGCCGCCAAAGGGGACGTGGCAGACCGCAGACACATGTAGAAACGGCAGTTGATTCTGCTCCGGCTCCCGTCTCAGCACATCGGATTCAACCAGCTCTTCACAGGAGACCACAACATGCCGGGAGGCCTTGGCCTGTTCCACGTCGGCAAAGCTGAGGCCTTCAATCCGGCAGGTTCCCATGGCATCCGCCTTTTGCACATGGAGAAAGGTAACATCCGGGCGGATGGCCGGCACCAGAACCACTTTTCGGGCATCCCCCCAGTCACCGAACGGATTGTCGATAATCCTGAGTTTCTCGTTCACAATCTTTGGATCCGACCGCCGGAATGACCTGGAAAATCCCCATTTTTCAACAATATCAGATCCCATACCGGACAAGGTCGGCATGAACGGCACCCCCATGGCCCCGGCTGAAAACCGCAGGCTCATCATGAAATTCGAGTAGTCTTCCACCTTCAGCGTCCCGGTTTCAACGGCCCTGCGAAACCGGATACAGGTGGGGGCGGTTTTCCCGGTCCCGGCATAGGCGATCTCAAGCCGGTCCACGCACCCGGCCCCGATCAGTTCATCCAGCCCGGCCCCGTTGGAGTGGGCATAGACATGGAGATGCTTAAATCCCTGCCGGATGATTTCATATACCGCCGCCATGGGATTCCGGTTCAGGGTGAATCCGCCGATGGAGATATGCCGGCCGTTCCGCATAAACGTCTGAACCGCCGTCTCAATGGACATGGTTTTATCTTGTCGGTCTTTCATATCGGAAACCCCAAATTTTCAATAAACCGGTTCTGGAAACCCGAATCACAGGCCAGTTCGATGACCTCCAGTTCGTTGGCCATACGGCCCGATAAGTCCAGACAGGTTTCATCGCACAATACCATTATGGCGCCTGCACCTGCCGCATTTCCAACCGCCCGGACCCGATCCGGATTCAGGCGGGGGATCATACCAATGGTCATCATATCGGTTTTATCCATATAGGTGCCGAATGCACCGGCAATAATAATGGTGTCCGGTTCTTTGAGACCGGCCCGTTTCAGCAAAAATTCAATGCCGGTCATCAACGCCGCCTTGCCCAGCTGAACCGACCGGATGTCCTTCTGGCTGATGAAAACGGCGGAACCGTTTTGCGTCAACGTATCCGGCACAATATCATACCGCATGCTTCCGGATTCATCTTTGTCCAGGGCGACCCGGCCCGGTTCGGGAATAAACGCTCCCCCGGGGCCGATAATGTTGTTCTTGCAGAACTGGGCCACGGCGCTGATAACACCGGTTCCGCAGATTCCCGACAGCTTTGTCTTTAGACCGCCTGCAGATTGAATCCGGGTGACCGCGGGAAAATCCCGGCCCTCTTCAATTCTCACCCGGTTCACGGCTCCCGGAACCGCCTGCATGCCACAGGAAAGGGTTGCCCCTTCAAATGCAGGACCGGTGGCACAGGAGGTGGCAAACAACCGGCCGCCAGCCTTTAACATCAACTCGCCGTTGGTGCCCAGATCGATTAAAAGCGTGCAGTCGGGCATATGCTCAAGATCCGATGCCATGGCAGCGGCCAGAATATCGCCGCCGATAAATCCGGAAACCTGGGATAAAACCTGGACCGGAAAATCCATTTGCTCAAACCCCAGGTTTGCCGCCTGAAAACTTTCGGCATCATAAAATGCCGGTTGATACGGAGAAACCCCGATGGAGGAAGGGTCAACCCCGGCAAAGATATGGATCATGGCCGGATTTCCCACAACCGTCATTTTCTCAACGATTTCAGGTTCAAGGGCATTGGACCGGCACAACTCCTTGATTCCCCATCCAATGGCCCGGACAACCAGTCTCTGCATCTTTTCCAGATTTTCAAACGCCTGCCCCACGGCTCCGATACGGTTCATGACATCATCCCCGTAAAGCACCTGAGGATTTTTTACGGCCAGTGAAGCGATCACCTCTCCTCTTGCCGTATTGCAGAGATAAACGGCAATGGTGGTGGTTCCCAGGTCTACGGCGATCCCATAAGTATCCTCACCTTTTGCATTTAAAAACTTTTGTCGAAATGTCCCGGGCAGTTCAGCCGGTGCTTTGGTGATAATATGAGAGGAGAGCAGCGAGGCCTCTGGAATTTCTATCTCTATATCCGTATCAACCCTGAATTCACATGCATTCTCATATCTGAATGCATCGCCCGGTGCAGCAACCTTTACCCGGCATTTCCCGCACCGTCCTTTTCCACCGCAATCCGACCGTAAAAAAATATTCCGATCCAGCAAATACGCCATCAACACCGACCCCTTCTTTGTCTGAAGCCGCCTGCCGTTCGGATGGACACGGATCTGCACATCACCTGTTTTCATCAATATTCAATTTCCTGATTTATTTTTAATGTCTAACGTCTTGCCCGTTATTTTGCAGAACACATCCCTTGAGGTCCTTCCCGGACCCGTTCATCCCTAATAAAAGAGAGAGGGACTGTCAACCCCAACGTTGCATAAAAAAAGGATAACAACGGAAACACTTTTTTTATAAATCAGATCGCGCAACTTTGGCTTCATCAAAAGAGGCCATTTCACACATGATCTTGCATGCGGCATCTGCCATGTCGATGGCAAGAGCCGCACCGGTGCCCTCGCCAAGCCGCATATCAAAATCGATCAGCGGTTCAAGCCCCATAAAGGAGAGGGCGGCCTCTTGTGATCTTTCAACGGATTTATGGCCGGATATTAAATATCCCCGTATGTCCGGGTTGATAAGAAAGGCCAGAAGTCCGGCCGCGGTTGAGATAACACCGTCCAGAACAACGGCACGTTTCCGGGAGGCTGCCGCTAAAACAGCCCCGGTGATCCCCGCGATTTCATATCCCCCGATTTTTTGCAGGATATCAAACCCGCTGGCCGCATCAATTTGATGGAAATCAAGCACACGCTCAATGACCTCGATCTTGTGTTCAAGCCCCTTATCATCCACTCCGGTGCCTCTTCCGGCAGCCTGGGCCGCAGAGATGCCGGTCACACAGGAGATAATGGCAGACGCCGAAGTGGTGTTCCCGATTCCCATTTCTCCGAGACCGACGATGTCGACGGGGTGTTTGTTGTCTGCATCAAAGAATACGTTCATGCCGTTTTCAAGGGCCCGGAGCATCTGGTTTTTTGTCATTGCCGGCTCAATGGCAAAGTTCTTTGTCCCCCTGGCCACTTTTTTATCAATCAGGGTCGGATGCGGTTTAAAATTGTAATCAACACCCATATCCACAACATTCATATCGATATGATGGTGCCGGCACAATACATTGATGGCAGCCCCGCCGTTTAGAAAATTCTCCACCATCTGGGCGGTGACCTCTGCCGGATATGCAGACACCCCCTCTTCGGTGACACCGTGGTCCCCGGCAAATACAAAAAGGTGTTTGCGATTGATTGCAGGCGTCAGGCGGTTCTGAATGCAGCTCATTTTGACGGCCAGGGTCTCCAGGCGGCCCAACGCACCTAAGGGTTTGGTCTTGTCGTCTATCTTGGCCGTTGCCTGTGCCAAAAGGCCTTCCGGCACAGGGGAAACCGCTTCAATGGTTTTCCGGCACACGGCGGTTTCGGGCAGATCATTCAACCGGACAGCAGGCAGGATTTTTTTTTCTTTTTTCGGCTCGATCGGGCGGCCGGATCTCAATGAAAAATCGAGGATATGCTTCAAATGCCGGCCGGAAAGGACGTCAGGCATTAATTTGACAGCCTCTTCCGGAGCAACGATTTTTTCGATTAAAAGGGCCAGCAGCGATTTATGCGACTGCATAAACGGAACGGCTTTTTCCATATGCGCCCGCGTCATCCCGTAAACACCGCTGACAACGACCTCTTTATAGTGCAGCAGGTTCAGCAGGTTTGTTTCCATATATTCATTTTTCGTGACACCGCTGAAAAAAGATATCCGGCCCCCTTTACCGACTTTGGCAATTGCCTGGCATAGAGCGATATAATCGGCGCAGGTGTTGATCACCATGTCAAACTCACTCTTGCAGGTCTCTTTAGTGCATGCAATCCCGGCAGCGTCAAGAAAGTCTGAAATCCGTTTAATTTTGGACTGGCTTTTTTCTATTAAGAGCGGCCTGAGCCCGAGATGTTTGGCAAACAGGGCGGTAATAAGTCCCATGGTACCGGCACCGTATATGAGAATATCACCCGAAGGGGCTTCGGACATCTTTTCAAAGGCATTGACAACGCATCCGGCCGGCTCTGCAAAACAGGCGATTTCAGATTCAAGGTCATCCGGGATGGGGATCAGGCTTTCTTCGGGCAGCACAACCGTGTCGGCAAATCCACCGTCCGTATGAAACCCGGCTATTTTCATATCCTCGCAAAGGTTTTCCCTGCCGGAAAGACAGAAACGGCAGGAACCGCATCGTTCCCCGGGCCAAACGATATAACGCTTTCCCCGGGGCCCTTTTACCACCATCTCATGGCCGGGCACCCTTGGAAAAACAAGATCCCGGTGACCCTGCTCCCACATTTTGGCATCTGTCCGGCAGACGGCACAGGTCAGCACCTCTGTTTTTACAAAGCCGGGTTTGACCGTTTCCGTTGCCGGATCATGCGGCATGATTTCCAATTTTCCCAGAGCCGTGAGTACGATTTTCATTTTTTTACAGATCCTCTTCCGTCAAAACCAGCTTTTTGATAACCACATCCGGGAATCCCTCGGATTCAAGCTGGTTTTTGTACGCTTTTACCAGTTCCAGTTTGTCCAGGGGATAAACGCCGGCCTTGTCTAGGGATGTTGTCAAAAAGCGGCCGTCTTTGAAACGGATATAATCTTTTCCGGATTTAATGATCAGCAGTTCCAATGAAACCTCCTTTCAATTTCACCTCAACGTTGCATAAAAATTTTATCATAAAAGATGAAATCAGTTGGCGGTACAACAAACGCTTTGAATTTAAAGATGCTTTCAAGACTTCATCATAA
>JANQML010000116.1 GCA_028280105.1 Desulfobacula sp.
GACAGGGCAAACTCACCGCACTCTTTGGCAATTCTTGCCTCATACGGATAATTCATGGTCAGATAGGGAGCGTCCCACTCTCCCATGACACCGAATCGCTTAAACTCCTCTTTCTGGATTTCCACAAACCGGGCTGCGTAGGACCGGCACTCCTGGCGGACCTGGACGTCGGTCATCTCTTTTTTCTTTTTACCCAGTTTTTTGTCCACATTATGCTCGATGGGAAGGCCGTGACAATCCCAGCCCGGTACATACGGGGCATTGTATCCTGCCATCTGCCGGGACCGTATAATGATATCCTTTAATATTTTATTGATCGCATGCCCCATATGGAGATGCCCGTTCGCATACGGCGGGCCGTCATGGAGAATAAAAGTCTTTTTATCTTTTGATTGTTCTCTCAGCTTTTCATAGATTTTTTTCTCTTCCCATTCTTTTAACTGCCTGGGTTCCCTTTGAGGCAGATTGGCCTTCATGGCAAATTGGGTTACAGGCAGATTCAAGGTTTTCTTATAGTCCATTCGTCCTCCGGTATTCGGATCTGTTGATATGCGTAATTGAATTTTTCTTTGTATGTCTAAACCGGAGCGTTGTCAAGATAATATAAGGTCGGAGCCGATATCGCAGCAGGGTTTTACGCGGTTATGGCAGGCATGTTAAAACAAGAAACATAGTGCAAATAATGGAGGCTCCCTTTAGTCCGTTTTGGTGCGGGGTGTCAATTGAATCACCTGCCGGTGGGATTGTTCAAAAGGCAATCTATACCGGTCGATCGAAATATGGTATCTGTTTTTTATGGGCTGGCTGATTTCGGTCTCTCCCTGCCTGCCTTTCAACGCATACAAGGTACCGCCGGGACAAAGAAACGGATGGCCGAGGACAGTAAATTTTTCCAAACCGGCAAACGCACGGGATGTGACGGCATCAAACCGGCCGGTATAGGCGGGGTCGGCTTGAAGGTCTTCAATCCGGGAGTGGACGGCTTCAATGTTTTTCAGGTCCAACCTGCGAATGATCTGCTTTAAAAAGTTGATCTTTTTGCGAACCGAATCCACCAGGACGATGGTCATCTCCGGATTCATGATTTTCAATACAAGACCGGGAAACCCGCCACCGGAACCGATATCCATCAACATGGACGTTCCCGACATGGTCCGGGCGGCTGCCAGTGAATCGATAAAATGCTTCTCAGCGATCTGACGGGGATGGGTGATCGCCGTTAAATTGATTTTTTTGTTCCATGCGATGAGTTCCGAACCATAGATTTCCATGGCGGAAAGTTGTGCGGGAGACACGGCAATGCCCATGGGTTTAAGCCCTTGGATCATCATATGCTGAATGGCGGTCATTTAATATTTTCTGCAACAGGTTAATGAAAAAAATTGACAAGTTAATAATTAAAATATATAATTATAAATTTTATACATTAAGTTTTCTTAGGGTTCATGCTAACAAAATCGCCATAATTTAGCAATAATAAAAACAAGCGAATACAATATTATAACCATCCGGTTCAGATGATGTCTAAACCGGTTGGCTTATAAAAACGAATATTTATTAATAAAGGACGAAGTAAAGATGATCAGAGATCTAGAACGGGTCAGAAATATCGGAATCAGCGCCCATATCGATTCCGGTAAAACGACACTCACGGAAAGAATTCTGTTTTACACCGACAGAATCCACCAGATTAACGAAGTCAGGGGGAAAGACGGTACCGGCGCAGTCATGGATTCAATGGAGCTTGAAAAAGAGAGGGGAATCACGATTGCCTCTGCCGCCACCTATTGTGAATGGGATAAACATGAAATCAATATTATCGATACCCCGGGACACGTGGATTTTACCGTCGAGGTTGAGCGATCCCTAAGGGTTCTGGACGGCGTTGTTCTCATTCTCTGCTCGGTGTCCGGCGTGCAGTCCCAGTCAATTACCGTTGATCAGCAGATGAAACGGTATGAAGTTCCATGTATCGCCTTTATCAACAAATGTGACAGATCCGGTGCCAACCCGGAAAAGGTATCGGGCCAGCTCAGGGAAAAACTGGGCCACAACTCTGTCTTGATGCAACTTCCCATCGGCCTTGAAGATAAACATGAAGGAATCATTGACCTTGTCACCATGAAGGCGTATTACTTTGAAGGTGATAACGGGGAAATCATGGTTGAAAAAGAGATACCGGCGGATATGCTTGATGAAGCCCAAATGGCAAGAGAAGAGATGGTGGATAGCGTCTCTCTCTTTTCAGAAGAACTCACAGACGCAATTTTGGAAGAAAATGAGATCACGGTGGAAATGATTCAGAGCGCGGTTCGCACCGGCACCATTGCACGGGAAATGACCCCGGTATTTCTTGGATCGGCTTATAAGAATAAAGCGGTCCAGCCGCTTCTCAATGCCGTTGTCGACTACCTGCCCTCCCCCGTTGATATTGAAAATGAAGCCCTTGACATGAATAATAACGAGGAAACGGTGATCCTTGAAAGCAAATTCGACAAACCCACCGTGGCCCTTGCGTTTAAGCTTGAAGACGGTCAATACGGCCAGCTCACCTATATTCGGGTTTACCAGGGTTGCATCAGTAAAGGGGACGCGCTGATCAATTCCAGGGACGGCAGAAAAATCAAAGCCGGGCGCCTGATCCGTATGCACTCATCCCAGATGGAAGATGTCGACGCGATCCCGGCCGGTCATATCGGAGCAATGTTTGGTGTGGATTGTGCTTCCGGAGACACCTTTGTATCCCCGGAAGTGAACTACTCCATGCTGGCCATGCATGTGATGGAACCGGTTATCTCTCTTTCCATCACACCAAAAGACAACAAAGCCCAAATCAACATGTCCAAGGCACTGAACCGGTTTACCAAAGAAGATCCGACATTTAAAACCTATGTCGATCGTGAAACCGGTGACACCATTATCCAGGGAATGGGAGAGCTTCACCTTGAAGTATACGTTGAGCGGATGAAACGCGAATACGACGCCGAAGTTGAGACCGGCCAGCCCAGAGTGGCCTATCGTGAAACCATTACCAAACGGGCACCGTTTAACTACACCCATAAAAAACAGACCGGTGGTGCCGGTCAGTTCGGCCGTGTCTCCGGATTTATCGAACCCACGGAAGAAGAGTTTGAATTTGTCAATAAGGTCACGGGCGGCCGGATACCCACCCAGTATATCCCGGCCTGTGAGCAAGGATTTGAAGCCTGCCTTGAAAAAGGTCCGAAGCTTGAATTTCCGGTAACCGGTATCAAGGTAACCCTTGAAGACGGTGCCTTCCATGCGGTTGACTCGTCTGAAATGGCATTTAAAGCCGCTGCCAAGGGCGCCTTTCTTGAAGGATACAACAAGGCAAAACCGGTGATCAAAGAACCGATCATGAAAGTGGTTATAGAGACACCCAATGAATTTCAAGGCGTCTGCATGGGCCTGATCAACCAGAGACGGGGTATCATTCAGGGCTCCCAGGAAGAAGGTGTGATGTCGGTCATTGAATCCCAGGTCCCTTTGTCTGATATGTTTGGATTCTCAACGGTTCTTCGCTCAGGGACCCAGGGAAAAGCGCAATTTACCATGGAATTTTCATCCTACAAGCAGGTGCCCCAATCTGTTTCAGAAGAGATTTCCCGTAAACGACAGGAAGAAAAAACAGAGAAAAAATAAGATTTTATTATAAATAGAGAGGGAATATGCTAAGAAAAGATCTCATTCTCAGAAGCCCGGTGAATCAAACAATGGGTGTAGAAAATGTCACGGATGGAAGATTTGGTGCCATCTTGTCGCGGGCCGGTGTCGGAAAAACCAGTTTTCTGGTTCAGATCGCCTTAACCCGGTTGCTTGATAACGAAAAGATTCTGCACATCAGCCTGGATGATACCATGGAAAAAATCAATGTCAGATATCATGAGGGCTACACCAACCTGGTTGATTCCATCGGCTACGTGGATGCCCAGAAAGCACAACGGCTTTGGGAAGACATTAATCCGGATAAAGTGGGAATCTGCTATACCCAGGCCACGTTTGACACCCAGAAAATCAGGGAATATTTGCAGAGCTTTAAAAAAGCCGATCTGCCTCTGCCGTCCATCATGATCATTGACGGTTTGGATTTTGATGAAGATGTGTCGAAAATAATGGATGAGCTTCAGGAAATTCAAGGTGAATTCAATATTTTTACCTGGTTTGCCATGAAGGTTCACCGTGAAGAAGAATTGTGCGAAAACGGATTTCCCATTCAGCTTGAGACCCATAAAGACCGGTTCCAAAAAGCGGTCTTTTTAAGTCCGGTGGAAGACAAAATCGAAGCCGTCATCCTCAAAGACGGCGAAAGAACCAATCAAAAGACCTTGCTTAATCCATCCACTATGATGGCAGTTCAGGAGAGTTAAAAGACAAACGGTTTTACAATAAAAGAATGCCGCTTTCAGATTGTCCATCTGCAGCGGCATTTTTTATTTTGAGTCCTCGGAAGAAAAGCCCTGATACCATTTCAAGAGAGGCTCTCGATCCAATTGAATATAAAAGGCCAAACTCGATTTTTTGCAGACACCGAGAGCATAATCCGTTGATGATTGAATACTTTTTTATTCTTATTGGGTTCAGAAAATATTTCAAAATGAGATCTGTCATGATGCCCAAACATCTCAAAAAACTCTAAACATCCCGAGGGGGGCGCTATAAAAAGATCTTTATCCGCTGAAATTGATAGCAATGGTATTTTTATCTTTGAAATCGAGTCGCGGTATTGAAATTTATCAAAACCGATGAAACTTTTTTTTATATTCCATGCCAACCATTGCTTCATCATCTTTTTACTTTCATTCTCAGGCCCTAACCCCACAGCTGAACCAGGAGCAGAGCCTAATAAAGTGATAATTCCCAAAGCCAGATAGGCTTTTACCTTATTAACTATGGAATTACACGCCCCGCTCGCTTGGGATGCAATTGTTACAATACCTAAAAAGAGCTTTTGTTTCTTGGGGTGTCTTGCTAAATACATAGGGAGTACCAGTCCGCCTCCACTATGACCAATCCAGACGATCTGTTCATTATTCGGGGATTGTCTAATGACATAATCAATAATTGCTGGAACATCTTTTAAAGCAATGTCTTCAAAATCGGTAGGGGCTTTAGGCGATTCGCTACGCCCATGCCCTCTCCATTCCATTACCCAACACGTATAGCCTTTCTTGGCAAGATAATTAGCCATCCCAACACAGATACCGGAGTTTGAAAATGTCCCGTGTGTCAAGATAATGTTTCTTTTTGATTCTGAATCCTCTTTGAAACATGTTACCGCAATTTTGCAATTATCGTGGCATACAATATGCTGTAATGATTCCATTTATTGAATCTTCCTATACCCATTTAATTAAATTTCTGTATTTTTTTTAAGGACATAATGGACCGGCTTTTTTTCAGACCGACTGTCCGCTATATCCAATGCAGGATAAAGTTATAAATGGATTGATAGACCCTGGAAATATCCTTCCCGATCAGAATCCCGTGGCGATCGACATCAAAGATGTAATATTCTTTGAGTTCACAGCCCAGTTTTTCAAACAACAACCGGGTACCGGCCGGTTTAACCACGGGATCCTTTCTGGATTGGACCACCAGGGTGGGGGTCAAAATGTCCTTTAGCTTGGGTTCAAGCTGGTCCATCAACTTTCCAAGCTGGTTTACACCTGAGATGGGATTTCTGACATAATTGATACTGGGATTTTCAGGATTGTTGGCAATATACTCTTTGGCAATGGGATGGAGGCGGATTTTTTTGATCATCGCATTCCAGGTATCAATGGCCGGAACAAACCAGGCCCCCAAATCCTGCAGCCGCATGGGCGGTGAGACCGCAAAGACGGCCCGGATGTTTTTCACCCGGGTTGCCAGGTCCAGCGCAAGACCGGCACCGGTTGAAAATCCACCCAGTATAACGGTATCGCAGGAGTGGTTTAAAATAATAAACCCCTCTTCTGCAGACTCGATCCATTGATCATAGGTCGTGGCGGCCAGATCCTCGGGAGCCGTACCGTGTCCGCTTAATCTCGGCAGATAGACGTTGAATCCTTTGGCGTGAAGATATCGGGCAAAGGGTTTCATCTCTGCCGGTGCAGCCATATAACCGTGGATTAAAAGGATACCGGCCCTCGGATTGTCATGGGTTAAAAACCGCGGGTTCCCGATCCGTTTTTTCTTTGATTCCGATTCCAGATAAAATCGGTTATAATCCCGTGTAAAATCGACCCGGGATTTTTCAATTAGCCGCTGTTGGACAAGTGCCCGGATCTCCCGCCCAGATACCTGGGCGATTTTTTTAAGAAAACCTTCGGCGTCTCTTACCGGTTCAACCTCATTGGCAATCACACAGAGCGGATTTTCCATACGGATGGTATGGAAACCGGACTGAACGAAAAAACGGGTCTGGTCTTTAAATATTTTTCCATCCCGGATTTCAATCACCTTTGTGCTCTCGGCAAGGGCCAGAAAATCAGAGATCCGGTTAAACCGATCATCCGTAAGCAGGTGGATCTGATTTTGATGAAACGAATCCGAGACCTGCAAATTTTTGTCAGACGCCAGATGCTGAATCGCATAAAACGCCTTGCACCTGAATTCATACGGATCGATTCCCTCGCTTTTATAGGGAAAATGTTTGAGGATGCAAGCCAGAACATGATCATAGTTCAGAGTGGTCATCCGGTAAACAGCGGACATGTATTCTTCCATGAGTGTGAGAGACATCTCACGGATGAGTTGTTTTGAAATCAGATCCGCTTCAAATTTTACCCGCCGCTTGACCGTCAGCAGACTTTCGATATACGGATGTTTAAGGCAGGGGCGGATGGCAATGGGTTCACCAAATCGGATGTCGATATCCACATTGGTAAAGAGCATGGATCCTTCGGTCATCAATTCGTCCATCACTCTTTTGGACGGTTCCCTCATAACGATCTGACCGACTTTGGACACAATATTCTCTTTGGGGCTGGCCGGGTAATAGGTGATGTTGACCGGAACGATAAAGGTTTCCTGCTCTAAAACCGATTGAATATTGTTGATCTCCAACTCCTTGGCCAGACGATCGTACTCCGGTTCTGCCATCTGCCACAGACGCCTGAGACGTTCCCGGTAGAATTCGCAACGAAGCGCCTGGATGGCGGCACCTGTATGGGGTCGTTTAACGAATTCGTCATTGGACAGGGTAAACCGGTCTTTTTTAATCAGTTTTTTATTTTTAACCAGCATGCCTTCCGGAAAGATAATCCATTTGATATCTTTATTTAAAAGGGTTTTGAGTATCACCTGATCCCGGTTGGGATCCTGGGTGGATACGGCACCCAGGTTTCTCAAAAACCCCTTTAAAATCTGGACATCGAACAATTGGGCCGCAGCCAGTGACCAGACCTGACTTCCGGTGATCTTGTTGATATGGTACGGTAGGAAGATGGTTTCAATCCGGGTAAAGTGATTGGCCGTAAAAATAACCGAACCTTTGGGGATATTCCGTTCACCGCTGATTTTAATATGGGCTTTTGAAAACCCGGAAAATGTTTTTAACGTGTAACTGGAGAGTTCGAATGCAAATCGGTTCATGATCAAACCCTTAAAACAGGATTGTGTATCGTATGCAATTATTATATAAATGTGTGGTATTGAATTATATGTGAGCATACCAGCAATAAAACCCCTTGGGTAGCTCTTTTTATAATATTTATTGTTCTAAAAATAAGCCGCGGAGGTTTAAGCTTGTATTCGAAAATAGTTATTTTAACCTTTCCCCCGGAGGTTGCCCAGAAGGCCTTGGTCTGTCAACTGACCAAAAAATATGATCTGCTCTTTAATATTCTAAGTGCAAAGATATCCAATCAAAAGCAGGGGTATATGGTCCTGGAAATTCAGTCCGGTTCAAAATCCGGATTTAACAAAGGCGTTCGGTATCTTAAAGATAAAGGCGTGTCCGTCTCCCTTCCCGAACACCAAATTTTTAAAGATGAAGAGATCTGCACCCATTGCGGGGCCTGCACAGCCGTATGTCCGACAGATGCACTGCATATCAAGCGGCCTGAAATGGAAGTCATCTTTGATAAAGACAAATGCAGTGTATGTGAATTATGTATCCTGACCTGCCCTTCCCGTGCCATGGGGCTCTTCTCTGCTGAAACCCAAGACGTGGAATAATGAAGCATCCGGTTGTAGCGGTCGCCTTAAGCGGTGGTGTCGATTCCCTGGTGGCCGGTTTCCTATTAAAACAACGATTTAAACAGGTATTCGGCATCCACTTTACCACCGGGTATGAACACGGGCAAACCGATCTCTCCGGACTTGAAACCCGGCTGGGTTTTAAGGTCCATATGGTTGACCTGTCTGAATCCTTTGAACAGGAGGTGGTGCAATACCTTTTACAGACCTATCTCAACGGCAAAACCCCCAACCCCTGTTTGATCTGCAACCAGAAAATCAAGTTCGGCAAATTATTGGAGCATTCCATTGCCCTGGGAGCGGATTACCTGGCAACCGGCCATTACGGCACTGTGGTCAACAGACTGTCATCGCCCGGAAAATCAATTGAAACACCCTATATTGAAAAAGGGGCAGATCCGTTAAAAGATCAGAGCTATTTTCTTTCACGTGTGGATTCCAGCCAGTTGGATCGCGTGATTTTTCCCCTGACGGGAATGATTAAGACCGATGTAAAGGCCATTGCCCGGTCAAACGGATTGTCACCGGTTCAGTCCGGCGAAAGCCAGGACATCTGTTTTATCCGGGACAATGCCGTATCCCGGTTTATTATTGAAAAAACGGGGATCAAGCCCGAAGCCGGCCCCATTGTGGATACGGACGGCAATGTTTTAGGCACCCATACGGGTCTGCACCAATTCACCGTGGGGCAGCGCCGGGGAATCAACTGCCCGGCATCCGCACCCTATTATGTCAAAACGATCGACATAAACAACAACCGGCTTGTCGTCTGTTTTAAAGATCATCTGTCTGCAAATAAAATGATTGTGGATGATATGGTCTGGCATACCGATCCGGGCCGGATCTCCAAAGAAAAGGTTACAACAAAAATCCGATACAGCCATAAAGGGGCGACATCCGCCGTCACGCCCGATGATCAGAAAGCCGTGGTTGTCTTTGATTCGCCTCAACATGCAGTCACCCCGGGCCAGGGTGCGGTTTTTTATCATGAAAACCGGGTACTGGGCAGCGGGATTATTCAATGAAAACAACAGGCAAAACATTCCACATCCAGACCCTGGGATGCAAAGTCAATCAATACGAAAGCGACGGCATATCCGTCAGCCTGGAACATCAGGGCTGGGAGAAAAAACAGGACAAAACCGGTGCCGATGTCTATATTATCAATACCTGTGCCGTTACATCCAAAGCTGGAACGCAGTCCAGACAGGCCATTCGGAGAATAATCAGGGAGAACCCGGATGCAAAGGTCATTGTCACGGGATGTCATGCACAGACAGATCCGGACCCAATCCGCAGCATCAAGCATGTTGATCAGGTCATCTGCCATAAAGACAAGGTGCAGATTGCCGCCCGGATTAACGACATTTGCGATCAAGCCGCCCCTTTTGATTTTCAGGCACCGGATCATACCCGGAACAATACGTTTAAAGGGTTTGACCACACCGTCAAAGGAGAGATGACACGGGCGTATCTGAAAATCCAGGACGGATGCGAATCGTTCTGCACCTATTGTATTGTTCCCTATGCACGGGGATCTTCCGTTTCCATGCCGGAAGCCGAGGTGATGCAACATTTAGAACGTTTACATGCGGCTGGCTTTAAAGAGGTGATCCTGACCGGGATCCACACGGGGATGTATGGCCGGGATCTGAATCCGCAGACGACCTTAACCCGGTTGCTTCAAAAATTAAACCGGGAGAAACCGGTTCTCCGGATCCGGCTGTCTTCCATTGAACCCACAGAGGTGGATGACGGATTAATCCGGTTGGCAACACCGGGTAATATATTGTGCAACCACTTTCATATTCCATTGCAGTCCGGGGATGATGCCGTTTTAGCAAAAATGAAGCGCCCCTATTCTGCAGATATGTTTGAAAAGGTGATTCAAACCGTTTACGGGCAGGTTCCCAATGTCGGAATCGGACTGGATGTAATGGTGGGGTTCCCGTCTGAAACCGATGATCAGTTTGAAAATACGTATCGACTGATTGATCGGCTGCCGGTTTCCTATCTCCATGTCTTTCCTTTCTCCGCCCGAAAAGGGACACCGGCATACCACTTTACGCCAAAGGTGGATTCAAAGGTAATTAAAGCCCGGACCTTAAAACTGAGGGAACTGGACAGAATCAAACGAAAACGGTTTATTGATTCAAATAAAAACAAACCCCTCCAGGGGTTGATCCAGCATCGGGCAGACGATAAAACCGGTATGCTAAAGGCGGTTACGTCCAATTACCTGACCGTTTTTCTGAACTATAAACAGGGTTTACTCGGAAAAACGATTGATCTTGAAATAAAACACTGTCATAAAGATTTAAGATTGGAAGGAGATATCGTATCATTACCCACTGAATTGGAGGCAAATTCATGACAGATGTATTCAAAAAACTGGCCATCCACCTGGATAAGACACCCAGTGGTTTTCCTGAAACAGAATCAGGCGTTGAACTCAGGATACTTAAACAATTGTTTACCGAACCGGAAGCCGAGCTTGCCCTGTGCCTGATGCAGATGCCGGAACCGGCCGAGGCCATCGCGGAACGGGCGGGAAAAGATCCTGAAACCGTTAAATCCATGCTCATTGAAATGGGGGCGAAAGGCCTTGTGATCCATGTGAACAAAGACAACAAAGATACATTTATGCTCCTGCACTTTGTCGTCGGCATCTGGGAATACCAGGTCAATCGGCTGACAGAGCAGTTGATCAAGGATTTCAATGAATATGTCCCCTATTTAATAAAGAGCCAGTACAGGCAAAAAACCCAGCAGTTAAGGGTGGTGCCCGTCAATCAGGCCGTGAATGTGGATTTAAATGTCATGGATTATGATCGGGTCGAACATATTATCCGGTCCCAGTCTAAAATTTTGGTGGCGCCCTGCATCTGCAGAAAAGAACACACCATGATGGACAAAGGCTGCGACAAACCCCTGGAGACCTGCCTGATATTCGGCGGCGGTGCCTATATTTACGAAAAAAGGGGCGTGGGAAGAACCATTACCCAGGAAGAGGCACTTGAGATTGTGGAAAAGGGCATCCAATCCGGACTGGTTCCCCAACCGTCCAACTCCCAAAAACCGATCAATATTTGCCTCTGCTGCTCCTGTTGCTGTCAGGTACTGAAAAACATAAAGGATCTTGAAGAACCGTCCAAGGTGGTATCTTCCAATTTCCATGCCAAGGTGGATGCGGATGCGTGCACCGGATGCCAGGCCTGTGAGGAGATCTGCCCGATGGAAGCCGTTTCCATGACGGATGAAGCAATTGCACGGGTTGAAAAAAACAGATGCATCGGCTGTGGTCTATGTGTGAATGCCTGTGAATTCGATGCCATGTCGCTGAGGGACAAAGATCAGTCCGAGCAGATGGTGCCGCCTGCCAATCTGATTGAAACCTATATGGCCATTGCCAAAGAAAAAGGCTTCTTATAATCAGATTACGTGCACTTCAGCCTTTATAAAAAAGTATAATCGAATATAAAAAATCTAAAGGGGGTTTATTTTTAAAGCCCCCGTTCCTTTTTAATCACATCGTACGCTTCCTGAATCTCTTTAAACTTGTCGGTGGCAAATTGAACAAATTCCTCAGGAAGCCCTTTTGACTCGATCTTGTCCGGATGATATTCAACCACCAGCTTCCGGTATTGTTTTTTTATCTCTTCGTCGGATGCGGTCTCATCACATTTCAGCACGGCATAATATCGGTTTGTCTGCTTCTCATATTTGGATCGGATTCGGTCAAAATCATGGGGTGACATTCTAAAGATACGGGATGCGTCCATGAGCATGGCTTCTTCGGTATCGGAAATCCGGCCGTCAGCCGTAGATACCCGCAAAAGAATATCCATCATCAGTTCAATGATATGGGGCTGGGTTCTGAAAACAGAGTAAAACTGCAGCGCAAAGGCGTCAAAACCTTCGGATGAATTCAGGGCCTGTCTGAAAATATTCTGTGCGGTTTGCCGGCTGGTCGCATCCAGATGGAGTTGATCCTCCATAAAGGTCTGAATGACTGAAATCTCTTTTTCATGGACCCGGCCGTCTGCCTTACAGATTTTCGCCAGCATGGAAAACGCAGCCGTAAAAAAGACAAGCTGGGCTTCCTCCTGCGATGACTGGGTATGATCCAGTCCGGGCCGGGATTCCAGATATGCCTGCTCCCTTTTATCGACAAACGTATGGCCGAAAGCGGCACCGGCAACCGCTCCGATGGGGCCGCCCAGTGCAAAACCGATTGTTCCCCCGATCATCTTACCCAGCCAGCTCATCCAAATTCATCCTTTCAAATAAAAATCAAAAACCTTGTAACAATTTTAAAGATTATATATAAACACAAATATCTGATGCGTCAAACAAATAACCGGATAGAGCGACAGAATCTATGCTGCTTAAAAAAACAATCGGAATTTTTATCATTCTTCTCAATATCGGGGGAATCGGATTCCTTATATTCAGCGCCGGCATGATGTTAAAAGAGCAGCTTTTTCCGGAAGAGACCCCTGAGAATCCATCTTCGCCGGTTCCCGACCATAAAAGCGATTTGGATATCAGTAACAATGACATTATTCCGGATGAAGACGACCTGCTCAAGGATATGGATCTGTCTGATCTGGATAATCTTAATTTTGATGATTTTGAATAATCAAAACAAACAAGGATGGTTTCATGCAATATGCTGCGTATAAGGGTTTGGCCCTTCTGGTTTTAATGCTGTTTCTTTTTACGGGCTGCGCTCCCATGGTGGCCGGCACTGCCGGTGTCTCCGGTTATAAAGCAGCCACGGATGAACGGTCCATCGGCAAGCTTATCGATGACTCGGTCATCGCCGGTAAAATCAAAACCAAATTGATCGGTGATGAATTTGTCAAAGCCAGGCACATTGATGTCGATGTGTTAAAAGGGGTAGTCTACCTGATCGGTGTCACAGAATCGGTCTCCCAAAAACGGATGGCCGCCGATATCGCCCGGGGTGTGGAAGGTGTCAGGCGGGTGGAAAATCAGCTTGTGGTTGGAAAGACAAGTGTCGGTCAGATGGTGGATGATTCGGTATTGACCAGCAGGATCAAGGCCGAGTTAATAAAAGCGGAAAACGTCCGATCCGGTAATGTGGATGTGGATACGGTCAACAATGTGGTCACTTTGACCGGGATCGTATCGTCTATGGACGAAAAGAGCCGGATCCTCAACATTGTCCGAAGAGTGGCCGGAAACAAGACGATTGTGGATAATCTGCAGGTCACTCCCTGATTCCATATTCCGGAGGGACTCCTCTTCAGGTTGATTGAATCGACCCTTGACGGGTCCCTCCTCCCGTCACAAAGGGGAATACCATTAAAAATGGGTGCCCTACCCCCCTTTTTTCTTTAACCAGGGTTTGTTTTTTTTCTGTTTGGGCTTAATCGGAGCACACCGGGTTTCGATGCATCCCCGGCCCAAAATCTTTTCTATCCGGTTGAAGAACAAGGGATCGGAGCAGGTGGTGTATTCTTCGGAGAGCTTGACCAGAACCGGTGGTTTTTCATCATCAATACGAATTTTCAGACAGGCCGTACACTCCCCCGGATACATCTCGATAATCGTTTTTAGTTCGTTCAGGGTCTCTGTATCGTTTTTCCCAGCATCCAAGCGGATCAATACCCCATTGGTCCACTCATGGGATGCCTGTTCAATGGGGACGATTTTATTGGCAATCAATTTTACCAGGTTCTCTTTTTTTTGAACCTCACCCTCCAGTATGACGATCTCTTCGTTTGACAGCATGGTATGGGCCTTGGCATAGAGATTCGGGAAAACCACCGTCTCAATGGAGCCGTATTGGTCTTCAATGGCGGCAAATGCCATCAGATCCCCTTTTTTGGTTTTATGGTTTTTTAAAACCTTTAAACTGCCTGCCATCCGGATCATGTCTTCATCTGTTTTTTCCTGAATCGAAACCGAATTGACCGTTGTATAGGAATGGATAATCTCCTGAAATTTATCCAGAGGGTGTCCGGTAATGTAGAAACCCAGGGATTCTTTTTCAAGACTGAGAAGCATGTTGTCATCCCACTCGTCAATATCCGGCATTTTAGGGGTGGACACGGGAACCTGAGCACCCATATTCGAGTCCGCAAAAAGGTCGAGCTGGGAATCGGCTTTTTCCTTTTGAATTCGGGAGCCGTGTTCCAGGGCATCTTCAAGAACCGCCATCATCTGGCTTCTTTTAAGATTGCACGAATCAAAGGCACCGCACTTGATCAGCGCCTCTAAAACTTTTTTGTTGACCTTGGAAAGATTGACCCGCTCGCAAAAGTCATACAGGCTCTTGAATGGCCCCTGTTCATCTCTGGTTTCAACAATGGAATCAATGGCAGCCTCCCCCACATTTTTCACAGCAGCCAGGCCAAAGCGGATAGATCCGTCGGAAACGGTAAAATGGGCATCACTCTCATTGATATCCGGCGGCAGGACCTTGATGTCATGGGTCCGGCATTCGTCGATATACTTGATGACTGCATCGGTATTGCCGCGTTCACTTGTCATAAGCGCCGCAATAAACTCAAGGGCGAAATTGGCTTTTAAATAGGCGGTTTGATACGCAATCAGCGCATAGGCGGCAGAGTGGGATTTGTTAAACCCGTATCCGCCGAATTTTTCCATCAGATCAAAGAGTTCGGCAGCCTTTTTTTCATCGTGGTTGTTCTCTTTGGCCCCTTTCATGAAAAGCGCCCGGTGCTCTTCCATCATGGAGACGATTTTTTTACCCATGGCCTTTCTCAGACCGTCTGCATCCGCCATGGTATAGTTGGCCAGAACACCGGCGATTTTCATGACCTGCTCCTGGTATAGAATGACCCCGTAAGTCTCTTTGAGAACCGGTTCCAGTTCATCAAACAGGTAGATCACCTCTTCCCGGCCATTTTTACGTTCCACGTAACTGTCTGCCATGCCTGAATCCAGGGGGCCGGGACGGTAAAGGGCCACCAGGGCCACTATATCTGAAAAGCTGGCCGGTTTAAGACGGAGGATCAGGTCCTTCATTCCCGAACTTTCAAGCTGGAAGACACCGGTGGTATCGGCCCGCTGGAGCAGCTCAAACGTCTTTTCATCCGCATAGTCAAGGTTCAGCAGGTCCGGCGCCTTTTTTCCCTGTTTTTCGATCAGGGCAATGCAGTTTTTAATAACGGTGAGGTTTCGTAGCCCGAGAAAGTCAAACTTAACCAGGCCCAGTTTTTCAACATAATTCATGTCAAACTGGGTGATGGTCTCCCCTTCTTTTCCTTTATAAAGCGGCAGATACTCGTTCAGGGGCTTATCCGCCACCACAACACCGGCCGCATGGGTGGATGCATGCCGGGGAAGCCCCTCAAGAAGCAGGGATATTTCCAGCATCTGGGTTTTTTCCGGAGATTCCGCACATTTTTCCCGGATGGCCGGCACTTCCTCAATGGCCTTGGTAAGATTTTTTGCATTGTCCGGAATCAGTTTGGCAACCTCATCCACCTCGGACAGGAGCACGCCGACAGCCCGGCCCACATCCCTGATAACCGCCTTTGCCTTGAGTTTTCCAAAGGTGATGATCTGGCAGACATACTCGGGTCCGCCATACCGGTCAATGGTATACTTATAGACCTGATCGCGGCCCTCAATACAAAAATCAACGTCAATATCCGGCATGGAAATCCGGGATGGATTTAAAAACCGTTCAAATATCAATCCGTGCTCAATGGGATCAAGGGCGGTAATTCCCATGGCATAAGCCACCATTGAACCGGCTGCCGATCCCCGCCCCGGCCCCACCGGCACATTGATCTTTTTGGAGTGTTCGATAAAATCGGCAACAATCAGGAAGTATCCGGGAAATCCCATATCGAGAATGACACCGATTTCATATTCAATCCGCTCACGATAGACCGCTTCATCGATATCGGGGTTGTTTTTTTTGATTATGGCGAGTTTTTCTTCAAACCCTGCCATGGCGGTCTGTCTGAAAAGTTCGTCTTCAGACACGTCATCGGTCATGGCAAAGCGGGGAAAATGATAGGTTTTATCATCAAACTCCACATTACATCTGCGGACGATCTCCCTTGTATTTTCAATGGCGCCGGGAAATCCGGAAAACGCCTGGATCATCTCTTCGGCAGGTTTGAAATAGAGCTGATCCGAGTCAAACTTAAACCGATTCTGGTTGTTAAAGGTATCACCGGTCTGGATGCACAACAGGATTTCATGGGCCACGTCATCCCCTTTTGAAAGGTAATGGCAATCGTTTGTCGCCACCATGGGGGTGGAGAGCCGTTGGCTGATATCCAGGAGCCCGTCGTTGACCTTGCGCTGAATATCCATCCCGTTTTCCTGGATCTCCAGGTAATAGTTGTCTTCACCAAAAACGGTTTGAAAAAACCGGACCGATTCATCCGCCGCCTTCATATCCTTGTGAATAATATTTTGGGCAACCTGTCCTTTTAGGCAGGCAGACAGACCGATCAGCCCCTTTGAATGGTTGGCCAGCAGTTCTTTATCAATCCTGGGTTTGTAATAGAACCCTTTGAGCTGAGCAATGGAGACCAATTTACACAGATTGGTGTATCCCTCCCGGTCCTTTGCCAGAAGAACCAGGTGGGTCAGTCCTTTATTGTCCATCTGGGTTCTGTCATTGAGGGTCCGGGGGGCCACATAGACTTCACACCCGATCACCGGTTTTATATCTGCTTTTTTGGCTTTTTCTGCAAATGCCGCCACCCCGAACATGGTGCCGTGATCGGTCATGGATACGGCATCCATACCAAACTCTTTGCATTTGGGAAACAGGGAATCAAGCCGGATGGCACCATCTAACAGTGAATATTCCGTGTGCAGATGGAGATGGTAAAACGGTGATTTTAACTGACTCATTCTTTATTTGTCCGAAAATTATATTTTTTGTCTGTTCTAATAATGGAAGATTTGTAATCTATAACCGTTATTCCAATACGCGGTCTGATTTACATCGCTGCAACCGAAGCGGATTAGCTGCTCTCAACCCGGTAGTTGGGTGCTTCTTTTGTAATTACAACATCATGGACATGGCTTTCTTTCAATCCTGCCGAGGAAATTTTAACAAAGGTTGCTTTTTCCTGAAGCTCCTGAATGGTTGAAGCCCCCAGATATCCCATGCCGGCTTTGAGTCCGCCAATCATCTGAACGATATTTTCCTTAATTGTTCCCCGGTAAGGGATGCGGCCGACAATGCCTTCTGGAACCAGTTCATCGTCCTCTTCTGCATCTTTTTGGTAATAACGGTCTGAGCTGCCTTTTCTCATGGCCTCCACAGATCCCATGCCCCGGTAAGCTTTATAGGATCTTCCCTGGTAGATCACGATTTCACCGGGGCTCTCCTGGGTTCCGGCAAGAAGGCTGCCCAGCATGACCGAATCCGCCCCTGCGCCCAGGGCCTTTGCAATATCACCGGAAAATTTTATCCCCCCGTCTGCAATGATGGGAATATCTTTTTCCTTTGATATCTCTTTGCAGTTTTGGATGGCGGTCAACTGGGGGACCCCGACGCCTGCGACAATCCGGGTGGTGCAGATCGACCCCGGTCCGATACCGATCTTGACCGCATCAACACCGGCGTCCATCAACGCTTTGGCACCGGATTCCGTTGCCACATTTCCAGCCACCACCTGGGCATCAGGATAGGCATGCTTAATCCTTTGGACCGCTTCAATCACATTTTTGGAATGTCCGTGTGAGGTGTCGATCACCAGGGCATCCGCCCCTGCCTTGAGCAATGCCTCCACCCGGATCATCATATCGGCCCCCACCCCGATGGCAGCACCGGTCCGAAGTCGTCCGAGCGAATCTTTGCAGGCATTGGGATATTTTCTTATCTTTTCAATATCTTTTATCGTAATCAGGCCTTTGAGCTTTCCGCTATTGTCCACAACCAGTAATTTTTCGATACGATGCTTATGGAGCATGATTTTGGATTCTTCAAGCGTACATTTTTCCGGCACGGTGACCAGGTTTTCACTGGTCATCACCTCCCTTGCCGGTTTTTCGAGCTGGGTTTCAAACCGAAGATCCCGGTTGGTAACAATGCCCACCAGCTTATCCCCTTCAGTCACCGGGATACCCGAAATCCGGTATTGGGCCATAATGGCCAATACTTTGGAAATAGGCACGTCCGGATGAATCGTGATGGGGTCGACAATCATTCCGCTCTCGGATTTCTTGACCCGGTCCACTTCAATGGCCTGTTCCTCAATGGACAGATTCCGGTGAATGAATCCAAGACCTCCGCTTCGGGCCATGCTGATGGCGGTCAATGCCTCGGTCACCGTATCCATGGCAGCACTGACAATGGGAATATTGAGTTCCAGCGTACGGGTCAGCCGGGTTTTTGTCCGGACTTCATCCGGCAGAACAGCGGAATAGTCGGGTATTAATAGGACATCATCAAAGGAGAGTCCGTCTTGGGGTATCACGTGGGACATGTTGGCCTCCGGAAAGGAAAAGTGTTTATAAATACTATGTTGACCGGTGATTTAAAGAGGATTTAAACCATCGATCCTGTTTGAAAAATCAAATCAATAAAATCAGTATATAAACAGGTCCTTTTAACAAAACTCTCTGTTTTTAGCAAGGTCTAGCCTGTTTTTATATTTACCTCAACGTTGCATAAAAATTTTATCATAAAAGATGAAATCAGTTGACGATACAACAAAAGCTTTGAATTTAAAGACGCTTTTAAGACTTCATCATAA
>JANQML010000166.1 GCA_028280105.1 Desulfobacula sp.
CCCCTGGTCCATCAACAGGACCGAAACAAAGGCAAGCAGTGGCACCAGAAGCAGATACGGGCGGAGAAGCCGTCCTTTCACCAGGGGAAGGACCATGGCTCCGGCCATCAGGATCAGGCCCGGATGCAGCCACAGATTATTTATCATAATAATCCTCCTGTCTGGTAATGCCCAGCTTTCCGAACCATTTGGAGACAAAGATGATCACCACGCAGGAGACAAAGCCGAATACAGCCCAGAATCCCGGCAGGTGCTCCGCCATCGTATGGGCCTTGGTCTTGTCCAGCACCAGAGCGTCAAACCCAGCCAGCAGCGCCAGAAATACCCAGCATAGCTGGATAACGCGTTTGAGCCGGTTCCGAAGATATTGGATCAGATCGACGATCATGATATCACCATCCTTACAAACTGCATCATCACATTGGGAAAGATGCCTGTCAGCAGGGACAGGACCGCTGCCGCTAAAATCGGCACCACCATGATCAACGGCGCTTCCCGGATTTCTGTGCTGCCGGGCTCACCATCCGGAGGACGACCGAAAAACGCCTGAAAGGTCACCGGTGCAAAATAGACGATATTGAGCAGAGTGGAGGCCACCAGCACCAGAATAATGGCTGTCTGGCCGGCGTCCAGGGCCCCGGTGATCAGATACCATTTGGTGATGAATCCCCCCACCGGCGGGGCACCGATCATGGAGAGGGAGGCCAGTGCAAACGCGCCAAAGGTAAAAGGCATCACTCGGCCCAGCCCCCCCATCTCGGAGATGTTTTTCTTGCGAGTGGCCACGTAGATCGCGCCGGCACAGAAAAAGAGGGTGATCTTGGCAAAGGCGTGGTTTACGATGTGGATGATCCCTCCCTGGACAGCGGCTGGTGCGAGCAATGCCACCCCCAGAATGATATAGGAGAGCTGGCTGATGGTGGAATAGGCCAGCCGGGCTTTGAGGTTGTCTTTTGTCATGGCGATGATCGATGCTGTCACAATGGTGAAGGAGACGATATAGGCGGCCAGAACTCCCAGGTTGAGGGCATCCATCAGGTCGATGCCGAACACGTAAAGCATGACCCGGGTGGTGCAGAACACACCGACCTTGACCACGGCCACTGCATGAAGCAGGGCCGACACCGGGGTCGGGGCCACCATGGCTCCGGGCAGCCAGGCATGCATGGGCATCACCCCGTTTTTGGCAAATCCGAACAGGCAGGCAAAAAACAGGCAGGTCACCAAGGTGTCCCCAGTGCCCGGAGGGATGATGCCTGTATGGATATTGTCGGCAAAGGTCAGGTTTCCTCCCAGGGTGAAGAGCACGATCATGGCAGGCAGGACCAGCCCCACTGATGTCCCCAGCAGAAAAGTCAGGTATTTACGCCCCCCTCCCCGGCCTTCTTTATCCTGGTGATGGGCCACCAGCGGCCAGGTGGAGAGTGAGAGCATTTCATAGAACAGGTACAGGGTCAGCAGGTTGCCGGAAAATGCCACCCCGATGGATGCACACAGGGCCAGGGCAAAGCAGATGAAAAACCGGGTCTGTGCATGTTCCGACAGCCCCCGCATATAACCGATGGTATAGGCGGCCGCCACAATCCACAGAAACGAGGAGACCAAGGCGAATACGATGCCGAAGGCATCCACCCTGAAACGGATGCCCAGTTCCGGCAGCACCTGGATCAGGGTTACCTCCACCACGTTGCCGGCCAAAACCCAGCCGGCCAGCAGCAGCACCATGCTGAACTTCAATCCGGCTGCTGCAAAGGTCCAGAATTCCCTCAGGTTGGGGTGCCGGCGGCTCAGCGCGATCAGGGGCACAACCCCCAGGGATGCGCACAAAGCGATCACCGGTGCGGTCTTATAAAAAGCGGCGGAAAGCATGATCTGTCTGGAATCTCCTTTTCTACATTCCGGCCGGTATGGACCAGCGGATCAGGTGGTGGACCACTTCGTTGGTGTATATCCCCAGGCCGAACAGGGCTGCACCGGTCAGAACCAGTGGCAGCAGCATGGTCAGGGGGGCCTCTTCCAATCGGATTTTCCGGGCCGCTGTAAGTGATTTTTTATTGTCCGTTTCCATCACCGCATCGCCCAGGGATCCGAAAAACGCCCTTTCCAGCAGCCGGATAAACAGAACCGCTGCGACCAGTCCGGCAATGACCAGGGCAGCGACAAAAATCCATTCGCCGGCCTGTACCGCACCCTGGAGCAGGTACCATTTAGAGAAAAAACCGCAGGTGGGAGGGATGCCCACAACCGATGCCGCTGCAATCAGAAACACAGCCGCTGTCAACGGCATCCGCTGAAAAATTCCCTCTATGGCAGCGGCGGTACTTTCCCCGGTCCGGTAAATGATGGCCCCAACCGCCATGAACAGGCAGAGGGTCATCAGGCCGTCGGCCAGAATATGATAGACCACACCGGTATAGCCGGCAGTGGTGGCCAGCCAGGCCCCGCCTGTGAGGTACCCGATCTCCGCCACGATGATATAGGTCAGCATCTTGCGCAGATCCCGCTGGGCCAGGGCGGAAATCATACCCAGCACTGCGGCGGCGGATGCCAGGTAGATCACCAGGTGACTCCAGGCGATCTGCTGGAAAATATAGTCAACGGAAAACACCGTGAACATGACCCGGAGCATAATATAGACACTGACCTTGGTCATAAGCGGGGCAATGAGGCAGGCAGTGGTGGTGCCGGCCCGGCTGTAGGCATTGGGCAGCCAGGCATGGAGGGGAAACAGGGCCATCTTGATCCAGACCCCGAGAATGATCAGGGTAAAACCGATCCTTATGCTGACCGATTCCTTGAGTTCCGGCCGGCTGAGAATATCCGAGAGGTCGGCCATGTTTAAAGAACCGGTCATGATATAGATATACCCCACCCCAAAAAGATAGAAACTGGCTCCGATGGTACCCATGATCAGATAGCGGAAAGTGGCGTAATACGCCTTTCCCTTGCCCCTGGCCAGCAGACCGTAACTGGAAATTGCGGAAATCTCCAGCAGCACGTAGAGATTAAATAGATCTCCGGCAGCGGTCATGCCCATCAGGCCGGCAACCAGCAGGGCGAAGAGGGCATAATAGTGATTCAGCCGGTCCGGGTTGTCCTGCCTTGCCGTGTGCATGGAGTAGATGGCGGTGAGCAGGGCACAGGCACTGATCAGCACCAGGATTCCGGCACTCAGGTGGTCGATCACCAGTTCAATGCCCATGGGCGGAGCCCAGTCTCCCATGCGGTAGTGAACAGCCTGTCCGGTCTGAACCACCCGGACCAGGGTGGCCAGGGCAGCTGAAAGGGACCCGGCCATGGAGATAAGCAGCAGCCCATAGGCGGCACGGTGGCCCAGCGGGCCGATCAGAGTCAGCACCAAAGAGGCGAATACAGGCACCACAATCATGAGGACAGGGGCCTGATCCATCATTTTCCCATATCCTCCAGGATTTCATCTTCCTCGATGGTGCCGTGAACCCGCTGAATCTTCTGCAACAGGGCCAGGGCCACCCCCAGAATGGCGACTCCCACCACGATGGCAGTAAGAATCAGCACATGGGGCAAGGGGTTGGCATAGGCGGTGGCATCCAGCAGGGGCTGCTTGTCAGTTGAAAATTTCAGAATCGGTACTGTGGCACCCCGCTTGACCCCGATGGAAACAATGAAAAGCAAGATGGCAGTTTGAAAAATCACCATTCCGATAATCTTTTTCATCAGGTTGTTGCGGACGATCATCCCGAACAGCCCGATAAAGAGCAGCACGATGGCGGCCCAGTAGTTATATTTTGCGATAATAAAATAAAAGAGATCATCCATGGCGCTACAACCCATCTTCCAGATCGCCACCCGAGGCGAGATCGTTATAAAGCGACACCATCACCGCCATCACGGTGATCCCCACACCGACTTCCACAGCCAGGATACCGTGTGACCGGGCCATCACCTCGGAGACGCCGAGAACGCCTGCCAGTGCAGCATATCCCAGAAAATTCCACCCCATGGCCAGACAGGCGGCACCAACCCCTGCATAGAGCAGTACCCCGCCGGCACAGCACCAGAGAACCGCATTTTCCCGGAAACGGTTCATGGAAAACTTCAGGTTGTAGCACAGGGCCAGCAGAATGAAGCTGGCACCGAAAATTACCCCGCCCTGGAATCCGCCTCCCGGGCTGTAATGACCGTGGCACAGCACATAGAGGGCAAAAATCTGCATCACCGGGATAATGGACTGGGCAGCCCCCCTCAGTACCGTATCCCGGCCCTCCCGTTTGGGGCGCAGGTGAAGCACCGTTCTGTGTTTGTGGGAAGTGCGTCGCAGCACCACCATCACCACCAAGGCCGCAGCAAAAACCACCACCGCCTCGAACATGGTGTCATAACTCCGATAATCCGCCAGGACTGCGGTTACCACATTGGGGGTGGCAGTTTCATGGTAACCCTGCTCAATATACCCGGGAGAGAGATGGGTGCTGGCTGGAGAGCCCGGATCTGCCCAGTCCGGCAGGTCCCGGGTCGCCATGAGCATCATCACGGCACAGATCACCGCGATGACTATCGTAATCTGTTTGATTCCCTGCTCTCCGGTCCGGTCTTTTTTGATCCACCGGTTGATATACTGGGCTGTACCCAGAAAAATTACCGTGCTGATGGCGGCCCCCACCGCCGCCTCGGTGAATGCCACATCCACTGCCATCATGTGGGTCCACATCAGGCATATCAGGAAACTGTAGACCCCGGTTACAAGGGCGCTGCTGAGCAATCCCTCAAGGGCCAGGGCCGTGACCGCACAGATCACCATCATCAATAGAATCAGGATATCGAACTGCCAAAGCAGGCTGGCGTCCCAGGTCATTTTTTTATCCTTTCAGATCTTCCGGGTAAAACCCGCTATCCATATTTTCTTCATCTGTCTCATCCCCTTCTGTGCCTTTCTCCCTTGATGACCTTGTCCAATAGGGGACCCGAAACTCGTAGCCGGCATCAATGATGGTGTGGGTGGCTGTTGGACTGGCAATGAAGATGTAGAAAACGATGAGCAGCAGCTTGCCGGCGGTCAGCAGGGCTTCTCCGCTAAAATCACGCAAAATGAACAGGATCGCTCCTCCCAAAAACAGGGTCGTGGAAAGGGTATCCCCCTTGCCGGCGGCATGGACCCTGGAGTAGAAATCCGGGAACCGGATGATTCCCACGGTGGTGGCCACAAAGAACAACAGGCCGGCGAGCATCGCAATTATGATCAGAATATCGAATATCATGATCTCTCCCTTTGGATCGGTTCCGTATCCGTCTCTTCCACCTCGGGACCGGCGGACGGTGCAATAAGAGATTCTCTGGGTTCTGGCGGGGCCGGTTGGGCAAGGCGCTGGTAAAACCGGGCTGCGGCAATGGTGGTAATGAAATTGAGCAATGCATAAGCCAAGGTGATGTCGATGAAAAGGTCCACCCGGCCGTCGATGATCCCAATGAGTACAATCAGGACTGTCGTCTTGATTCCAATGACGTTCATCCCGAGCATCCGGTCAATAACCGTAGGGCCTGCCACGACCCGGTAGAGGTTGCAGAGCATCAGAAAGAGAATGGCGACCACCATGACGATAAAGAAAGGTTCAAGGTTCATCGGGATCCACCTTCAAACACCCAGGCCACCCACTGCTCCATTTTTCCGGGTCCGGGACCGGCCAGATCACCGGCGGAACGACGGGTAAGGGCATGGACATAAAAGGTATCTTCCTCAATTCGGACACACACCGTGCCTGGCGTCAAGGTGATGGAGTTGGCCAGAACGAACCGGGCGAAGTCAGTTTTCAGGGAGGTTTTGAATTTGATAATATGCGGTTCCAGTTTTTTCTTGGGGAACAATGAGAGGGAGAGCCCGGCGATATGGAAATTGGCCACCACAATCTGCCCTAAGAGCCACACCAGATAACGGAGAAAACAGGCGATTTCAATCAGGGTCCCACCCAGCTTTTTGGTATGGCCTTCAAAGAGCAGGTCATGGGAGATCCAGGCCACCAGACCGCTGGAAACCACCCCCATGCCCAGGTGAAACAGATCGAATTTTCCGGACAATACGGTCCAGAAGATAAGCATGACAAAAAAGGTGAAAATGGCCGGCATGAGGTCTACCTCTCCGGCATTGTTACAAAGAAACAGCTTTTTTTGTCTGTTGGGAACCCTGCATAAGTATCCATTCTTTCGGTATCTGTCTCCTCGGTCAACCAGTGCTAGATTCGGGGTAAATGTCAAGTGCCAGTAACATGGATCGCAGATTGTTAACCGGACACTGATACTTATCAGTGCCAAGTCATATCATCAAATGTTATGTCCTTCAAGGAAAAAGAAAAAAACATATTTTGCCATTGATTACCGGGTATCCATACCCGGTAATCAATGGGCCCTGATCCACCATACAGTCCTGCCTGCGGTCGTTCCTCCTTGCGGAGTATGGCTGATACGCCCTCGGTCGTCACGCCTTGTCGCCTTGCATCCGGCACCGTATGGTGGCCAGGGAGGGTGTGCAACCCATGGCCCAAATGCTAAACAAAAATTTGATGGTGGATTTGGGTGGGTAATAAAAACCTATCCATTGGTTGCTTAAGAATCTGATTCATCCAGGCCGTTGTAAAATTGGTCTGAAAAAATTAAGGGTTTAGACGGCAAGTCTTTTATGCAGCTGATTCGCCATTTTTTTCGTCTTTGGACTGATGCTTTCCCTTTTACCGGATACATATTCAAAAATCTGATCTCTGCAAAAGCCGTTTTCAAACGCTTCTTCCAAAAGTTCAATGACAAAACTATAGATTAGCTCCTGCTGTTTTTTTTTATACCTCAAAAAATTATCCGCTTGCATCACCTGTTCAGTAATAACACCCGTATACTCTTTTCTGCTCTTGATAATCTGTTTTAAGTTCTTTAAACAGCATTCAGCCGTCATCATTTTAATATCATTGAGGCAGGCAAAATAGTCCTGAGAGAATCCATGAAAATCCATTTTTTTAGAACCTGAGATCAAATTTGACAGAAGAGAGAGTCCAAAGTTTCTATGGTATGAATTACCGTGCCTAAGCAATTCGGCGAATCTGTCTTTGTAATTTTCAAATTTGCCGGGTTCCGTCTTTGTGGCTTCTTTCAAAACCTCATAACAATGGTAATAGACCATAATCTGAGGATTTTCCATCATATTATCAACCGATAGATTTCGACACACCCGGTCCGTCAGTATTTTGTCAACAAATCTGTTTTTATCAAACACTTTTTTTTGAATAAGCGCTATAAAGTTATTCTTGTCAATCTCTTGTTTCATCATTTTATCCATGTATTAGGGTTTAAGCAATTGGGTTTGTTTATACGCGGATCGGTTCCGGTTTTAATGCGCTGCTGCAATATAACGGATGCTTGGGATGTCCGGTTTTGTTCATGGCCAGACAATGCAAATCAATCCCTTTAAACAGTTGAAAAACGTTGTTTCCCCTATCCAAAAACCTTCCGTGGTTGCCCCAGGCGGCAACGATGAGGTCGGATATTTCTGCCGATTTAAACAGCCATTGGTCAGTATCCGGACCAATGGGATCTTTTGCCGTTTTCATCACCTTGGGGTCGGTTGCCCGATAGGCAAATATATTGCTCATGATCATGCCGCCATACCCCCATTGTTTTGCATAATTAATACAACGGGTAACGGTGGGGTCATTTTTAATCTCATCGGCTGTGGAAGGATTCAAGCCGATGAACATGGCAACGCCCTTTGATCTGTCCCAATTCCGCCACAACGAATACCGATGGATCCTGTCCGGAGAAAATTTTGCACCTGAACGATTTGTCATATCTTGAATCAACCCTTGCTAAATACCTGTTAAGCGGTGATAACGGCATCCCCTTTTTTAAGCTTTAATGCCAGCGGATCAAAAACGTTCCGGTTCAATATCACATCAATTAAAAAAGCTTCTAATTTTTCATTTTGAATGATCTTTGATAATCCGCCTGTCCGGCACTGATGCTCCAATTTTATATCCACATAATTATCTTCTATTTTCCGTCTCCGGTTATAAAAGGTTTTTTCCTGATTCAACCAGGAGAGGTATCCGGCAATTGATTTGTCCAGTGGCGCCACATTGACATCTCGCCTTTGATATAATGTTTTCATATGATTGAGAAGAACAAAGACCTCATCATATTTGGGCAGTTTCCCCTGATAGATCCGGTGGGGAACCACCGGAGGAATGGTAAAGCCGGATTCGACCCTTCTGATTCGCCGGCTTAGCTCTTCCTGATAAAAAGATGCAGATGAGCCGCTGGAACGATTTTCATGATAGATCCGGTTGATCGTGCCCAGATGCATCGGGAATTTCTGTCTTATTATTTTTAGGAAGGTATCTTTTTGCCTGCCCGGTCTCAACGTCAAACCACCGGGAACGATAAAATCCACACCCACATTACTTAGGCGCCGGTAAAGCGTTGTGACGGCATCACGGGTATCTGAAATACAGGGGAGAAAAGGCATGGCCAGAACACCCACCGGTATATTATTTTCTTTAAATTTCCGGATGACACGGATTCTCGATTCAACGGAATCGGCACGGGGTTCGAAAATCTGTCTTAACCGGTCATCTGAAAACGTAAGAGAAATAAACAGAATAAATCCTGCATTTTCATTGACCTTTTTCCAGATGTCCAGATCCCTGAGAATCAAAGATGATTTGGTTAAAAGAGTTGCCGGAAACGCATTTTTTTCTAAAATCCGCCCCAGTTTACGGACCAGTCTTTCTTTTTTTTCAATGGGCTGGTAAGGATCGGTAATACCCGAACCAATGCTGATGATCCCTTTTTCCCTCAGTTTGGTTATCTCTGTTTCAAATCGTGGAATTAAGTTTTTACGAACAACAATATCCTTTGAAAAATCTCCCTGAACATAATACTTTTCAGCCCGTCCATCACAGTACAGACACCCGTGCTCACAGGCCATATAAGGAGCGATGGCGTATTTTCCCAGGGTAAAGGGGCTGGCAAATTTCTCTTTTTTAATTGCCGTTTTCACCTCTTTATAATGAATTTTAACAGGGGCAGTCATAACCGGTCATTATAATCGATTTTATTTTTATTTTAACACTCTATCTCTTCTACCGGTAGAATAGAAATCAACCCTTGTGATGCATTGCAAAGGCGAGCATCATCTGATTTCTGTCCTCCATCTGAAGAGATGCCTCCAGGCCGCCGGCATCAATATTGATATTAATGGCTTCTTTGGTCATTCTCAGTCCCATGGGATTTTTTCCGGCCATGACCGTTGCCATTTCCACGGCAGTATCCAGCATCTTTTCCTTAGGAACCAGGCGGCTGCCGAATCCGAGATTCATGGCCTCTTCGGCTTCCAGCCAATTTCCGGTTAACAAAAATTCATTGGCCCGTCCGGAACCGATGAGCCGGGGAAGAAAATAGGATGCAGCCATATCTGCCCCGCCCAGCCCGATGTTGATATAGGCGGCGCTGAATTTGGCGGTTTCGGCCAGAATCCGGACATCAGACGCCATTGCCAGGGAGAATCCGATACCGGCGGCTGCACCATGGATACAGCAGATAACCGGCTGGGGGATTTTTCGCAATCCCAGCATCATCCGGGACAAGCGGACCTGGGCATTGTAGGCGTCCACCGGCGGCATCCTGAAAATGTCCGGGCCAAATGTCTGCATGTCCAGACCGGCGCAAAACCCTTTGGCATCGCCGCCGTCAAGAATGATGACAGATACGGTATTGTCATACATCCGTGCGGTAATAAAGGCCTCCATCTCATCCAGCATCTGCGTGTCAACGGCATTGTATTTATCCGGCCGGTTCAGGGTCAGGTAACCGATGCCCTCTTCCTGCTTAAACAGAAGTCTATCCATTTTGTACACCTTTTTAATCGTTGAAATAATCTGTTTTCATTTTTATTGTAAGGGGGTCTCTGCATCCGTCAGCCGGGCCGCCATCCCATCTATTGTTTTCTTACCCCGCCAGCCATCCGATTCAGTTCTCTTTTTCACCATCTACAGATCTCTGATATGACCCTATTACCGGATTGATCAAAAAAATATCAGAGTTGAAGTGGAGAAAATCCATTGGATTTTGACGGTGTTGTTTGATAAATTGATCAGAGTTGGTGATTTCTTTAAGATATTCGATCATTCCGGCGCAGACAGCAGACATCATTGACCCTATTTTTGAGTATATAAGCATGTTAGAAACTAACACAATCCTAAATAGTTCTTGTAGAAAAATATTCAATTTTGTTCAAGTTCAAGGCGGATTAAAATTTTTATCCAACGCGGAAATCGGGCAAAAGAGAGCGTTTTTCTACGGGAACTAAATAATTATCACTTTAAACGAATATATGATTTAGGTAAGTTTCGTGCAAGATTTAATCAGATTAAAAACAACAATAGAAGGTATTGTTCAGGGTGTTGGCATGCGTCCTGCAATCTATCGCTGCGCAACAGATGCTGAGATAACAGGATTTGTTAACAATACGCCTGAAGGCGTTTTTATTGAAGCACAGGGAACTGAAGCCAATACAAAGAGGTTCCTCAATTTAGTTAAAAACTCCCCCCCACCGCAAGCTAAACTGGATAAAATCACAACAAAGAAAGTTGATATTATTCACGGGGAAACAAAGTTTGAAATCTTCTTGAGTGATCATTCAGGTAATAAAAATACGGATATTTCTCCAGACCTTGCAACCTGCCCGGACTGTATTAAAGATATATTTGATAAAAAAAACAGAAGATATCTTTACCCGTTTACGAACTGCACCAATTGCGGCCCAAGATTTACTATAATTAAAGACAGACCTTATGACAGGCCGTTCACAAGTATGAAAGATTTTCCTTTATGCATGGATTGTAAAAAAGAATATGACGATCCGCTTAACAGAAGATTTCATGCTCAGCCCAATGCATGTCCGGCTTGTGGCCCTCAACTTTCTCTGATTGGAAAATATTCAAACTCTCCTCTTATTGATTTAATAAAGCAGATAAAAAAAAATAAAGTAGCAGCAATAAAAGGGCTTGGCGGTTTTAATATCGTATGTCTTCCTTATGGCAACGCGCTGAAGAAATTAAGAAAAACAAAAAACAGGCCCACAAAATCATTTGCGTTTATGGCAAAAAACATTGAGGTTATAGAAAAATACTGCCATTTATCAGATGTTGAGATCAATGAGTTAAAATCCTCAAGAGCACCTATCGTTCTTTTAAAGAAGCTTAAATCACCATGTAAACTTGAAGCGGTTTCTCCTGATAATAATTATCATGGCGTGATGCTGCCCTACACGCCTTTGCACCACCTGCTAATGAAACATTTTGAAATACTCATCATGACCAGTGCGAATCTAAAAGATGAACCAATAGCCATAAATGATCGCGAGATTCAATATTTATTAGAAAAAAATATCATTGAGGCCGCATTGACTCATAACAGAGATATCATTCATAGGGCCGATGATTCCATCGTTCAATTTATTAATGGAAAAAGACAGATAATCAGAAGATCTAGAGGCTTTGTTCCAATGCCAATAGAAATTAATTGTGACAGGTTAAACACTTCTATCTCTCTTGGCGCAAACATGAAAAATACCTTTGCCGTAAGGTTTAACAATAAAGTCTATATGTCTCAACATATTGGTGAACTTATTGATCACCGGAGTTATGAGTTTCAAAAAGCTGAAATAAATGATTTTCAAAGCCTGCTTGATATTTCACCAGAACGTATCGTTTCAGATGCTCACCCGGGCCATGAGAACTATAATAGTGAAAATACGTTGGTCTATCATCATTATGCGCATCATCTTTCCGTAGTTTTAGAACATAATTTAAATCCTGAAGATGTCCTTGGAATAATATGCGATGGCACAGGTTACGGAGCTGACGAAACCATATGGGGGTTTGAATTTCTTAAAACCGGAAATAAAATAGAGGAGTTTAAAAGAGTTGCCCATTTAACGCCTTTTAAACTTCCGGGATCGGAAATCGCTTTAACAGAAGTGGATCGTATCAATATCTCCCTTTTGAGTTCAATAAATGCCCCTGTTAAAAATTTAAGTGAAGATAGAATAAAATCTATTCAAATGCTTTTAGATAAAGATCTGAACTCTCCTATGACCAGTTCTCTTGGAAGGCTGTTTGATGGTGTCTCTTCAATACTAGGTATAACCAATCATTCGAGTTATGAAGCAAGGGCTGCAATACTTTTACAAAAAGAGGCTGAAAAAAATACGAATCTGAATGATATCCCATATCCGGTTAAGATAATTCCTACAGATCCTTTAACAATTAATTATAGAGATATGCTACAATCCTTATTGATGGATATTGATAACCATACACCTGTACCGGAGAGCGCATATAAGTTTCATTGCTGGATTGTTGATTCAATTATGGAAGTGGTCGGAATTCTTAGGCCTGAGGTCGTAGCACTTTCAGGGGGATGCTTTCAAAACCGACTGTTGCTTGAACTGTTAACCGGTCGTCTGAACAACAAAAATATCCGGTATTATACCAACGAGTCTGTACCTGTTAACGATGCCGGGATATCGTTTGGACAGTCCATACTATAGGAGATGCCATGTGCCTTGCCGTACCTGTAAAAGTATTGGGATTAATTGATGAAAAAAAAGCAAAAGTAGAAATTAACGGCGTTAGGTTAGATGTATCAACTGCCTTTACTCCGGATGTGGCAGTTGATGATTATGTAATTGTGCATGCCGGTTTTACAATTGAAAAAATCACTCCGGAAGATGCTAAAGACAAACTCGCTCTATGGGATGAATATCACGAAAAACAAAGAACTCAAAAAAAGTAATGTTTGATACAAAAGATAAAATTCATATCCTCAAAGAAAAAATAGATGAAATCAGCAAAACCAATCTCTCTTTTATGGAAGTATGCGGCACCCATACGATGAGTGTTGCAAAGCATGCGATTAAATCAATGCTTCCTGAAACAATTGATATGGTATCAGGCCCGGGCTGCCCGGTCTGTGTCACCTCGGCAACAGACATTGAAACGGCCTTAAATCTTGCTAGACAAGAAGATAAAATCATCTGCACTTTTGGAGATATGATTAAAGTTCCGTCAAGAAAAGATGCACTGCAAAACTATAAAAATGTAGAAATTGTCTACTCACCACTTGATGCTTTAACATATGCCGGGAAATATCCGAACAAAGAAGTGATTATGCTTGGTATCGGTTTTGAAACAACCACACCGTTAATTTCAGCAACAATAAAAACCGCTAAAGATGAAGAAATAGATAATTTTTCTGTTATATCCATGCATAAAACAGTACCGAATGCCTTAAAAGCGATCTTAGCCGAAAAAGATATTTCGTTAAAAGGCCTGATCCTTCCCGGGCATGTGAGTGCAATTACCGGCAGAACATATTTTGATTTTATTAAAGAATATGAAACGAATGGGGTCATTGCCGGCTTTGAGGCTTTGGATCTATTGGAGTGTGTTTACCTGCTAAGTAAAAATATCGGGGAAGGCAAGGTTGAGGTGGTTAATAATTATCAAAGCGTTGTTTCTGAAGAAGGAAACAAAGTTGCAATGAATATACTGTATGAAGTGTTTGAAGACTGTGACGCCGACTGGAGAGGTATCGGTACGATTCCCATGAGCGGCCTAAAAATTAGAGATGAATTTGAAAAATTCGATGCAAAAAAGAGATTTGATATTGAAGCAGGGAAAATTGAAGAACCTGAGGCTTGCAAGTGCGGAGAAATTCTTATGGCCAGGGCCAGGCCAAATGACTGCACCTTATTTGGTAAAGCATGTACGCCGGCAGATCCGGTTGGGCCGTGCATGGTTTCTTCAGAAGGGACGTGTGCTGCATATTATACATACATGTAGGAATTGATAATGCCTAAAATCACAATGAATCATGGTTCCGGCGGAAGAGAGATGCACGAGTTTATTAAAAATACAATCATCTCAAAGCTCAAAAACGGTGTTTTAGAAAAAATGGACGACAGTGCTGTTTTAGTAAACCCGGGAACAAACCGGCTGGCAATGACAACAGACAGCTATGTGGTTAACCCCATAAAATTTGCCGGCGGTGATATCGGCAGATTATCTGTTTCCGGAACTGTCAACGATATAACGACAAGCGGTGCAAAGCCGTATGCGATGTCACTTGCATTCATTGTTGAAGAGGGAATGGATTTAAAACTGATTGAAGAGATTGTTGAATCTATAGCAATTACGGCTAACGAAGCCGATATTAAAATTGTCACAGGCGACACAAAAGTTGTTGAAAAAGGAAAAGGGGATAATCTGTTTATTAATACGGCAGGAATCGGCTTTATAAATAATAATGTCAATATCTCCACATATAACACGGTGCCTGGAGATGATATTATCATATCCGGGCCAGTCGGAAATCATGAAATTGCCATGATGAAAGCAAGAGGCATGATTGATTTTGAATGTGCTGTGGAAAGTGATGTCCGCCCTTTAAATAAAGAAATTGAAAAATTAATTGATGAAGGTGTTGAGCTTCACACCATAAAAGATCCCACCCGTGGCGGCGTTGCCGGTGCTTTAAGTGAAATCGTTGAACATGCAGGCGTTGACATTCTATTGGATCAAAGCAATATCCCAATTGACGGCGTTGTCGATTCAGTATGCCGGCTCGTTGGATACGATCCGTTATATCTGGCAAATGAAGGAAAATTTCTTATTACCGGCCCGCCTGAATCCTCTAAAAAAGTCATTGAATCTTTTAATGGTGAGGCCAAAGTTATTGGCAAAGCCAATCAAAGCGATGATCCCAAGCTGCTCCTTGAAACTGAATTCGGTGGAATCAGAAGAGTAGGAATGCTTGAGACCATGCAGCTGCCTAGGATTTGCTGACGTGCGGGCAAATTTAAATGAACATCAGCAAGTTGCTCAAATGGGTGCTTATTTACGTAATTTTTTTATTGGATCAAGATTTGTAAATCCCGACGGCAGGTCTTTATGCCTGCCGTCGGGATTTGATTTTTTCAGGATCGACTAAATAGTCGATCCTGAATATAGCATAAGGGGCAGACCTATAAATAATCAGGTCAAAATTCTTGAAACGACCTCTTCTACATAATCAGGCAGTTTTTCTTCCAAAGTTTTTGATAATCCAAACCCCAGTTTTATTGATTCCGGCTGAATTCCCATAATCGTGATTTCCGGAATATGATAGTCAGTCTGTTCAGCAAGCTTTAGTACTTTGACAATATCCCCTTCATGACTGGAAATATTTGGAAGTTCTTTTGTAGATACGACCAAGTCCGGGGTAAACCAGCAAACGTCACCAGGTGATAGATCAAACTCTCCGGAATCAACAATGATTATCCTTTCTGTATCTTTATTTAAGTAGCTAAATATATTCAACAAATTGCCGGATAAATCAACAGCCTTAAATTTTTTATCTAAATTCTTTTCTTCAATTGCCTCAACTATTTTTAGTCCGATACTGTCATCGAACATCGAATAATTGCCAACACCCATCACATAGCGCATAATCCTTCCTCACAACGTGCATGTAATACGGGTTTTTATTTTACAAATTTTACATCTAAATAGTGAGTTGAGCATGAAATACACGGATCATATGCTCGAACTAACATGGATAAGTCAAATTCCATCTCCTCTTCACTCTTATCCTGCTCAAGAAGTAGAGGCACAAAGGCTTCAAAATCTTTTTGAATATTGGCATGATTCTGTCCTGTAGGTATAATACAATTGGCCATTGTACAGAAGCCTTCGCTATCAAAAGCGTACTCCTGGAATAAAATACCCCTTGGTACTTCAACTGCTGCTACGCCTTGACCAAACTGACTTGACTGAGCCGGAGGAACAGGTTTCTCATCTTTAATACCATCGGCAATTAATTCTTCTAACAGGTCAAGCGTTTCATAAACACTATGCGCACATTCAACAAGTTGAGCCGCACTGTTCAGGAAAGGATTGCCTACAACCGGTCTCATACCTAGATCTTCAGAAATCTTCTTAGCCTGCGGGTAAAGCTGGTCATAGTTGTTATTGAATCTGGAAAGTGCACCGGCCGCATAACTGTCAAGCTTGTTCTTACAATACTTGGCAGTTGATCTTGGATCAACATATTCGTTTGTAATGGATCGGTAATCTTGGACATCGTACATTTGCTTTGTGCCGTCCGGCATGATTGTTTGAACGGTTGACCCTAAATACATACCGTATTCCTGGTCATTTGATACGGCCATATATTCAGTTGGTCTTTGGAAATCAGGTATTTTTCCGGATAATGAAAGAACCGTTTCAACCAGTGCATTAATACCATCTGCATTCTCTAAAATCTTTTCTTTTAGAACGATAAGTTCATCTCTTGTAGGAAGCTTGGAGAAACCACCGGGAACTATTGTCGTTGGGTGAGTTGTCCTGCCGGCAAGTAATGAACCCCACTCATGACCAAGTCTTTTCAGTTTTAAAACGAGCTTAACAACTTCGCCGTGAGTTTCCACAAGCGGAAATACCGAAGGCGCACCAAGTAAATCAGGGGCAACGAGCACACCAAGGTGCAGTACGTGGGAATCAAAGTTTTCAGCATGTTTTATAATTCTTCTTAACTTATCAGTTTGCGGAGACACTTGTATACCTAACGCATCTTCAACAGCCTTAACAGCTACCAAAGTATGGCCAATTGAACAAATACCGCAAATACGGCTGGTAATTCTTTGAACTTCCGAGTAGTGACGGTCTCTAACCATTGCTTCAAAAAATCTTGGCGCTTCAGGCACTTGCCACTCACACTTTTCGATATTGCCGCTTTTTATATTGACAACAATGTTTCCATGCCCTTCAACACGGGTCAAATGATGGACGTCTACATTAATATCTTTTTTCATTGCTATTCTCCCAATTTGACTGCATCGCTTCTATAGTTTGCCGCAAAGATTTTGGACTTTCTTTCGGCCCATCTTTCAGGAAGGTTGCCATTCTCCATCAACACTTTTTTAAGAGCGGCTTCATTTGGTTGATCAACAAATCCGCGACAAGCTTCACATGGAATTCCGTCTGCCGGACAAGGAGCGCCACATCCCGCTCTTGCAACCTGGCCGCAACAATGATCATCCAACTCGTACCGACAAACAGTTTCTCTTCTCTTACACTCTACGCATACCGGATAATTCGGTACACAAGGCGTTTTACCGTGAAGAAGATGACTGATAATATCAAGCAATTCATATTTACTCATTGGGCAGCCGTGGACAGCATAATCCACCTTAATTGCAGCAGCCACGGGCATTGCAACATGACTTGCCAAATGAGGCATATCTGCATCTTCCCCATAAACTTCCTCTTTATAGTCAGTCGTATCATTCTTTCCGGCATTGATACCACCGGAAGCGGCGCACTCACCGTAAGCAATAACAACACCGGCTCTTCTTCTGATATCTTCCAATCGGGCCCTGTCCTCCTCCCGAGAAAAACTGCCTTCAACAAAAGCAATATCAATATGGTCTGCTCTTTCGGTCATCGCTTCCCTAAATTCAACGATCTCTATATGATTTAAAAGTTCCAGGAAGTCCGCATCACCGTAATTGGTCAGCTCGATCTGGCAACCTTCACAGCATGTAAAATCAAAAAATGCTACTTTTGGCTTGCTCATTATAATGCCTCCTCCAAATCTTGAATGTCGGAATAACGGAACACAGGTCCATCACAACAGACATACTTATCATTAATTTGACAATGGCCGCATTTGCCTACACCGCACTTCATTCTTCTTTCAAGGTCCACATAAACATTTTCTCTTTTAATTCCAATCTTGTCACATTCTTCAATTACAAAACGGAACATAATTGGGGGACCGCAAATAATTACTCTTGTATCAGCGGAAAGTGTTACTTTACTGAAAAGATCCGTAATAACACCAACGTTTCCGGTCCAATTTTCATCTGCGTTATCGACGATTTCATGATAGTCAACGTCTTTGGAAACTTTCCAATTCGCAATATCATCAAGGAATAATTGCTGGCTGGGATCTCTAGCACCGTAAAAGAGGTGGAATTTCTCAAATTCACCTCTTTTATCAGTGATATATTGAATCATTGACCGGGTGGCACAAAGACCAATACCACCGGCAACTACCAGCACATCATGCCCTTGAAATTCTTTAACCGGAAAACCGGCACCAAGAGGACCTCTAACGTATACTGAGTCACCTTCATTTAGGGCATTAAGTGCAGTCGATACCCTGCCCACTGTTCGAATAACCACGTCCCAGGTATCTTCTCTAGCTGGAGAACTCGCATAACCAAGAGGGATTTCACCAAAACCAAAAAGCGAAAGTTCCATGATCTGACCTGGCTCAAAAGAGACGTTAGAGCCATCAGCATATCTTAGCGTGAAATGTCTTTCAGACTGGGTCACCTGCTTTGCGTGCGTAATTTTACATTCTTTAGGAAGAAAAATATTACCTTCTGGAGCAATCTGTGAATAATCGTATGTTTCGGTCATTCTATACCTCCATTATCTTATTAATAACGGTAACAGGATCTGCAATATCTGCAGTACATGAAGATGAACAACGTCCACAACCTGTACAAGCCGGTCCTCCTAACTTTTCATTTAGATATGCAGCTTTTCTCATAAATCTATGCCTGAATCTTTCACCTCTCTTTTCACGGAAGTTTTCTTCTAATCCACCGCCTAGACTACACTTAGCGAAATCTTCAGTTAAACATGAATCCCAATAACGATTTCTCATACCTGAAACCTGATTTAAGTTCCATTTGTCTTGAACGTCAAAGCAATAACATGTTGGACAGGTTGTATTGCATGAACCGCATGAAAAACAATCTTCAGCCAGTTGAGTCCAGAGCTTTTCATTTTTAAATGAAGCACGAACTTTCTTCTGAATTGCTTCTGAGGAATGACTAAGTTTTTCCGGGCACTTTGTCATCATTTCTTCATTTGCCTTTCTTGCCTCTTCGACCTGCTCAGGGGTTGCTGCCTGGAAGTTACCATAGGCGATCAAATCTTCACCTTTTTGATTACAAGACTGATAGTGGTAACCGGAACCAATCTTTGTTACAAAACCATCATGTCCTTGAGGTTCTGTTTCTGTTCCTATGGTTCCCCAGAATGCTCTTGTACTTACGTTTTGAATATTTGATCCAATGATCGTTGAAGCTTTTCTTTTTGCAGTATAGTTAATGTCCTTGTTGTTTTCGCTGAAAAGTTGGTCAGTCATGTCCAAACCTTTAATGTCATAAAAGTGAACACCGAACAGCACCACGGGTTCATTGTCCACCGCTCCATCAAACTTTGTTCCGTCAAATGTTACAAGAGTTTGGCATGGTGGCGTAAATACCTTCTTTGGAGGAAGTATTGTCACATCATAATCAAGTCTCAATTCTTCGCTTGAATTGATATCACCAAAGACAAACTTTGTTTGCTTCGCTTTTGGCCCGACTACTTTCCTTTCTGAAACCATCTTGGAGACGAATGCATCAAAATCATTAGCTGAAATGAAATAATCATTCATAAACTTTGCTCCTTTTGTTGTTATAATATCATTATTTGCCTGGTTATTATTAATGATACTCCATCAATAATCTCCCATGATGATCAGGAACATTACTTTCCAACAATCCTTGTCAGATAAAAAACATTTCTTATCTGGGTGATTACAAGCTAGTATCCAATGTCATTAATTTAACGGATTGGCTGACATCCATAGTAAAAACGTCTGCTCCGGGAGACCCCCGGATCGTCCTGAACGTCAGAGATGGCAATGGGGACGGCCAGGAAAACGCAGCACCCTTTGGCGTTAAAGGTTGTTTTTACATTTTCTGCCGTTAATCAAGCCCCCTTCCTCAGGGGCCTTGCACCGGGAAATCGCTGTGTTTAAACAGGTAATGGTGTCAAAATAGACGGTGTGGTTTTTCATTTTTGCCTCCTTCCTTATTTGGATTATAAAAAAAGCACTCCGGGAAAAGGAATCAGGAGAAAAACAATTAAAAACAGGTTTCAATCAGCGTTCCCCGGCGTGCGCGGTTCACAAATCCGGCCCTGAAAAGAGATTTTGAAAACAGGCCCATCCAAAACGGCAGTAACTAGAACAGGTTCAGGAGAATAGAACAATTCATTGTAATGGATGAATTCACTATATAGGAATCGGGTTGGCCCGTCAAAACGTTTTACCGTTTTTTTAGTATCAGAGTGTCAGAAAATGGAGAATACCCTTGCAGGCCCGGGCGGTTCCGCCCCGGTGATCGCGCAGGTATGCCTTGCATCCGGCTATATTTCCCGATCAGTCCGGCGGTTTTTTAATAATGCACTGAACCCGAATGAAATATCCAGGCTAAAACGAAAGAACAACCTTACCGGTTGTATGTCTGGTTTCAACGTGGCGATGGGCCTCCCGGGCTTCGGACACGGAGTAGACGTTGTCAACATGGGGGATGAGCAAGCCGGATGCCACCCATTGGGTGAGCTGTTCCAGATCAGAAGACGATGATTTGACCCAGGCACACCGGTGCCGCGTATACAAACCGATCCGGGCAAAAAGTTCACCGGTCAGATTGCCCGCCCCCGGAACAGTGCTC
>JANQML010000209.1 GCA_028280105.1 Desulfobacula sp.
GTTTGACAACCGACAGGTCGTGGCTGATAAAGATCAGTGAGAGTTTAAACGATTCCTGCAATCTCATGATCAGATTGATGATCTGGCCCTGGATGGAGACGTCAAGCGCGGATACGGGCTCGTCGCAGACAATGAGGCGCGGCCTTAATATCATGGCCCGGGCCACTCCGATTCTCTGGCACTGGCCGCCTGAGAATTCATGGGGATACCGGTTGATCATCAGGGGCAGCAGACCGACCTGTTCCATGATTTCAGCGACTTTTTCCTTGCGCTGTTTTTTGGACAGATCCTTCCGGTGGACGGTGAGCGGCTCGGCAATAATGTCGCCGATGGTCATTCGCGGATCCAGGCTGGCCAGCGGGTCCTGAAAGATGATCTGCATCTGTTTCCGGTATTCGGTCATGGCCTTTGAGGGCAGGTTTTCAATATGGTTTCCCATCCAGACCACACTGCCGGCCGTGGGGTGGAGCAGCTGAAGCACCCCGCGCCCCAGGGTGGATTTGCCGCAGCCGGATTCTCCCACCACACCGAGGGTTTCGCTTTCTTTCAAATCAAAATCAATACCGTCAACGGCCTTCAGCGGAACGGTTCTTCCCAGAATTCCGCCTGTGGAGACGGGAAAATGGACCTTGAGCCCACGGACTTTTAAGAGGATGTCTGACGGGGTTTCATTCTCTGATGTTAAAGCTGTTCGAGATGGCATGCTTTTTTTCTTCCTTCTGAAATGACGGTTAGTTCCGGTACGGTTGTCCGGCATACATCCATTGAGTAGGTGCATCTGGGGGTGAAGGCACACCCGGGCGGCAGGTTCTGAAGGTTCGGCGGTTGGCCCGGTATGCTGTTCAACTCTCCGTGACCCATATCATCGATCCGGGGCATGGACCCCAAAAGCCCCAGTGTATAGGGATGCTGGGGTGTGTCAAACAATGCCTGGACCGGTGCCTGCTCGACAATCCGTCCCCCGTACATGACAAGGACACGGTCGGACAGCCCGGCAATTACCCCCAGATCATGGGTGATCAGGACGGTGGACATGTTCAGCTCCCTGCCCAGCCGTGCGATCAGTTCCAGGATCTGGGCCTGGACGGTCACGTCCAGTGCGGTTGTCGGTTCATCTGCGATGAGCAGTTTAGGCTGGCACAACAATGCCATGGCAATCATGACCCGCTGGCGCATGCCGCCTGAAAATTCATGGGGGTACATGGAAAAGCGCTTTTTGGATTCGGGTATCCCCACAAGATCCAGCATTTCAAGCGACCGGACAGTGGCATCGGCTTCGCTCATCCCCTTGTGCTCCATGAGCACCTCATTCATCTGCCGTGAAATTTTCAGATATGGATTCAGTGACGTCATGGGGTCCTGAAATATCATGGAGAAATGGACACCCCGCAACTCATTGAGTTCGTCAGAGGGCAGTCCCAGGATCTGTTTTCCCATGAAGATCACGTTTCCCTGGGCGCTGCCGTTTTTTGCCAGTAACCCCATGATGGACATGAAGACCTGGGTTTTGCCGGACCCGGATTCGCCGACAATGCCGAGGCACTCCCCCTGTTCGATGGAAAAGCTGATATGGTTTACGGCGCTGACCTCACCGTCGTGGGTTTGGAACCGGGTGGTTAGATTGTCTACTTCAAGAAGTGGCATAATGACCTGTCCTTATTTTTCGTTTTTCCAGTGCTGTCTGATCTGCCGGACCGTGGGATAAGGGTTTGTTTTTCCCGCCCCTGTTTGTATTGATCCGAATCATATCCGTTTGAATACCTTATCTGTCTTTTGGATCAAGGGCATCCCGCAGTCCGTCACCGATGAAGTTGAAGCAGAACAGGGTGACGGCCAGAAAGATGGCCGGAAAGATCAGCAGCCAGGGTGCCGACTCCATCTGTTTGGCACCTTCGGAGATCAATACCCCCCAGCTGGTCATGGGTTCCTGTACACCCAGGCCGAGAAAGGAGAGAAAGCTTTCCGTTAAAATGACTTGGGGGATGGTCAGTGTCATATAGACGATCACCGGTCCCATGACGTTGGGAATGATATGCCTGAATATGATGACGATATTGGATACCCCCACGGCATGGGCGGCCTCGATAAACTCTTTTTTCTTTACGGAGAGGGTCTGCCCTCTCACGATTCTGGCCATGGTCAGCCACTCCACCGCACCCAGGGCGATAAAGATTAAAAAGATATTCCGTCCGAAAAAGACCATTAGCAGGATGACAAAGAACATGAAAGGCAGGGAATACATGATATCCACAAACCGCATCATCACGTTGTCCACCCTGCCGCCGAAAAAGCCTGACGTCGCCCCGTAGGTGACGCCGATGATCAGGCTCACCATGGTGGCCAGGATGCCCACCATCAATGAGATCCTTGCACCGTAAAGGGTTCTGACAAACATATCCCTGCCGTTGCCGTCCGTTCCGAACCAGTGTTTATGTTCCAGACTGGGCGGGCCGGGAAAATCATATCCCCAGTTCGGATCATCATAGGTCCAGACGGATAATGCCGGTGCCAGAATCGCCATGGATGTGATGACGGCCAGAATAATCATGGATGAGACGGCTGCCTTGTTTTTGAACAGCCTTCGCATGGCATCCTGCCAGAGGCTCCGGCCTTTTACTTCTTCAGACGGGGCAAAGGATTCAAGCCCGTCATTTTTAAATGCAAGATTTGCCATTAATCAACCTTTACTCTTGGGTCTAAAATTCCGTAAATGAGGTCAACCGCCAGGTTTAAAACCATGATCAGACATGCATAAAAGACCACAACTCCCATGACAACCGGGTAATCCCGGTTCAGGGCGCCATTGACAAAATATCTGCCGATGCCGGGAACGTCAAAAATACTCTCTATCACGACGGATCCCGTTATAACGGCGGCCGTGGCAGGCCCCAGATAGGAAACAACCGGCAGGAGTCCGCCTTTGAGTGCATGCCGGACCACCACAATTTTTTCCATCAATCCCTTGGCCCGTGCCGTGCGAATGAAATTGGCATTCATTGTCTCCACCATACTGCCCCTTGTCAGCCGGGCGATATAGGCGATCTGCGGCAAAGCCAGGGCAATGACCGGCAGTAGTTTATGGCTGAATGCGCCACCCCCCCAGCCGGCCACGGGCAGGATGGAGAGATAAACCCCGAAGATCAGTGTCAAAAGCGGGGCCATGACAAAATTGGGAATGGCGATACCGGTCATGGCAAACCCCATGATCAGGTAGTCAAACCGGCTGTTCTGCTTCAATGCGGCAAAGGTCCCTGCGGACACCCCGACCAGTATGGCCAGGCAGATGGCGTAGACCCCCAGTTCCAGGCTGACCGGAAAACCGGCGGTAATGAGGTCGGTCACGGTAAAGTCCAGGTATTTGTAGGATGGACCGAAATCCCCTTTCAGGATATTGCCGATGTAGTCGAAATACTGCTCATGGACGGGTTTGTCCAGGTTGTAGGCTTTTAAGATATTGGCTTCGATCTCCGGCGGCAATTGGCGTTCCCGGTCAAAGGGGCCGCCGGGCGCTGCCCGCATCATGAAAAAGGCGATGGTGATAATAATAAAGAGGGTGGGGATGGCGCTTAAAAGCCTGCGGATAATATAGGAAAGCATGGTTGAAATTCAACTCCCTAACGGAACCCTATAACCGGTTTTAACGGTTGGGGGCGAAAAAAGGGGTTCATTTCTTTTTTCCGCCCCGGGAGTCAAACTATTTTAAGGTAATATATCTCCAGCGATGGATATCTTTGGGATTATCCACAAACCCCTGGACCCTCTGGGATACCAGGTTTTTGGAAACATAATGGTAGATCGGCATTACAGGCTGATCATCCATGGCAAGCTGCTCGGCCTTCTGCATGATTTTGGACCGTTTTTTCAGATCGGAAGTCACTTCCGCTTCCAGCATCAGTTTATCATATTCCGGATTGGAATACCGGCCGTAGTTGTTGGCACCGGTCCGGGTCTCAAGCAGGTATAAGAAGTTCTGGGCATCGTTGTAGTCGGCAATCCAGCCGGCACGGGCCACCTGGAAGTCGCCCTGTTTCAGGTCGGCGTAGTGGACCTTGACTTCGGAGTTGAACAATTCGGCCTGGACGTTAATCGCCTTCCACATGGAAACCACGGCAACGGCGATTCGTTTGTGGTTTTCAGATGTATTGTATCTGAGGGTGAACTTAAGGGGATTGTCCGGGCCGTACCCGGCTTCCTTTAAGAGGGCTTTTGCTTTTTTAACCCGTTCGCCGTACGGCATGTCTTTCCAGGAAACGGTGGCGGGCTCAGGATATTGTGCCACTCCGGGAGGAACAAAAGAGTAAGCTGCCAGTTCGCCTGTTTTTAACACTTTGTCCACAATGGCTTTTCGGTTGATGGCCATGGAAAGTGCATTTCTGATACGGGCATCGGTGAACGGTTCGACAGACGAGTTGATGGGGTAGTAATAGATACCCAGGTAAGGGGCGATACGGGTCTCTTTGGGCAGGTTTTTTCTCAGCCAGTCGATCTGGTCGGATGAAAAATCCATGGCCACATCGATCTCTCCGGCGCGGAAGCGTTTTTGTACCGCTGCCCGGTCTTCCTGGGTGTAGAATACAATGTTTTCCACACTTGGGGTGTCCATATCCCAGTAGTTGGGGTTCCGGGTGAGTTTGACATGGGTATTGGGAATCCATTCCACCAGTTTGTAAGGACCGTTAACCACCATGTTTTCCGGTTTTGTCCATGCCTTGCCGTGTTTTTCAATCACATGTTTCGGCACGGGATAGGCGGTATAATGGGTGAGCAGCTGAAGGAAATAAGGGGCCGGACCGGTCAGTTTGATTTCCAGGGTCAGATCGTCAACGGCTTTGACCCCCAATGTATCTGCTGCGGCTTTTCCGGTGTTGACGGCCTCTGCACCCTGGATGATATAGAGCAGGGATGCATACTCGGCAGCGGTTTCAGGCAGAAGGATCCGTTGCAATGAAAATACAAAGTCGTTTGCCGTAAAAGGGGTTCCGTCAGACCATTTACTGGGTCTGAGCTTGAACGTATAGGTCTTTCCGTCTTCGGAAACGGTCCAGGACTCTGCAATTCCGGGAATGGCATCCGCCTTGGGATCTTCTGTCGTCAATCCCACAAACATGTCTCCAACCACATAGTTTTCCCAGGTACCGCTGACTTTGTGCGGGTCAAGCGATGCCGGTTCTCCCATACTTGCCACTCTCAATGTGCCGCCGGCAAATGCCAGGTTAATACCGAAAATAAAACTGACAGCAAAAACCAGACTCACTACCTTTTTTAACTGTTTTTTCATTTTTTCCTCCATTTTTTGTGTTCAACTATAAAGATTCAAGCCAAAAAATTAGATCTGTAACACATATATCAAGACGCTTACACCGTCTCTTCCTCCATGCTTATTCCGATGTTTTCACACTGGACAATTCGACAAAATCGGGTAATTTTATCAGGAACGTGGATGATAAGCAAGAACAGTGTTCAGTTCAGGGCAAACGCATTTAGAACCGGTACGTTTTTTGATCATTCGATGGTCCTGTTCAGTTGACGGCTGATAAGCGGAAGGACTGAAAAGAGCTTTATTTCAGGTAGACAGGAAAAAATATATCATATTATTTTTTAAAGGGTTTCCGGCCTGCCCCGGGCCGGAAACAGGTTTTCAAACCATGGGAACCGTATTTTTATTTTAACGGGTTTAACAGAATAGCGTTTTTTATAGATAGTGATTCTGTGTTATACTAAAGATCGTATACGCCTGCTCACAGGGGTTCTTTTCAGATTTAAACGGAACCTGAATATGACTTCGCTAAGCATTTGTTTTTACTATGTTAAAAGAGTAATCATTCCTTGGTTTTTTATAAGGGAAGATGAGCAGGGTGTGGGGAGATCTGCCCTAATTTGAAATATCAAATTTCGATTTCCGGACCCTTAATGAAGATCGGAGAGAGAAAGGCCAACAGGAATCATTGTGTTGAAATCAATGAATTATAATTACAAAGAGGCAAGTGATGGATAAAACAAAACAGGATCCCTTTGGATTCGAATCACTCTTAAACACCTGGGTCACATCCGTGCAGGGGATGGTGGAGTCGATGCCGGAAATGTGGGCGGCATTTCAACCGGCGGATCCGGATAAAGATCGGGACAATTCAAAACAATTGCTTGAGTCCATGGCGGCTGCGGTTAAATCCTGGCAGACGTTTGCCACTGCCATGGCCACGCCGGAATCCCTGGGCGCTTTCTTGAAAGGTGCCGAAACCCTGCCGGGAATGGCTGCCCAGTTTTCCCAGGCCGTTATTGAAAGCCTGTCGGAAATTCAGAAAAGAATGGGCCGGAGTGCCACAAGTTTCGGAGAATCCGTGGAAGCGTACCGGTTTGAGAAACTGGACGAAAACCTGCTTCATGCCTGGAGTGACATATATGAAAAGGAATTTCAGAAATTTTTTCATATTCCCCAGCTCGGTTTGACCCGGGAATATCAGGAACGGTTTAACGATATGCAGGACAAATTTCACCAGTTTCAGGCAAATCAGGCCGAGTTTTTAAGACTCATGAGTCTTCCCTTTCAGCGATCCAACTCCGTGATGCATGAAAAAATTGCCGAGCTGGCTGAATCGGGAGAGTTGCCTGAAGATATCAATGAATATTATCAGATGTGGGTTAAGATACTGGAAGGTCATTTTATGACCCTGTTTCAAACACCGGAATATGTCGAGGCCCTGTCCAAAACCGTCACGACCTTTAGCCGGTTTTCAAAGGCAAAAGATCTGGTGATCGAGGATATGATCAAAGGGCTTCCCATCACGCCGAGGTCTGAAGCGGACGAGTTGGCAAAAGAGATATACGAGCTTAAAAAACGGGTTCGGGCCCTTGAAAAAAAAGGATCTAAATAATATGGTTTTCAATGTCGGGCAGATTGAGAGTACACGGGAGGAATAAAATGAAACAATTTAAGGTACCGGTTGATCTTATCATGACCAAAATGGCTGATGATGTCAAACGGGTCCATACCAGGGCCAAAAAGGCTTCCGAAGTGCTGCTGGATCATCTGGAAACAGAACTTGCCCAGACCCCCTATGAGATCGTCTATCAGGAAGACCGTGTCAAGCTGAAACACTATCGGGCTAAAACCAAGGGCGCATACAAGACGCCTTTACTGGTCGTTTACGCACTGATTAACCGCGAAACCATGCTGGATCTGCAGCCGGGCCGCAGTGTGGTGGAACGGTTTTTGGAACAGGGTATTGATCTGTATATGATCGACTGGGGATATCCTTCGCGGAAAGACAGATTCCAGGGATTTGACGATCACATCAACGGTTACATGGATAATATTGTCGATTTTATCCGTACCCGGAACAAGGTAAAAAAGATAAACCTCATGGGGATCTGCATGGGAGGGGCGTTTTGCGTCATGTATTCGGCCCTCTATCCTAAAAAGGTAAAAAATCTGGTAACAACGGTTACACCGACCTATTTTGACACGGACAAAGGGCTGCTGCATATCTGGATGAAGCACATGGATGTGGATACCATGATCGACGCCCATGGCAATCTTTCCGCCGATATGATGAACCTGGGCTTTCTCATGCTCAACCCGGCCCGGCTGATGATTGATAAATACCAGGGATTTCTCAACCATATGGATAAAAAGGTGTTTCTTGAAAATTTTATCCGCATGGAAAAATGGATTTTTGACAGCCCGGATCTGCCGGGAGAGGTGTTCCGGGAATTTGTCAGGGAGTGTTATCAGGAGAATAAACTGATCCGTAATAAACTTGAAATCGGCGGAAAACGGGTGGACCTTAAAAAGATCACCATGCCGGTGCTCAACATCTATGGAAAATATGACCACCTGGTGCCGCCCGAGGCCTGTGAACGGCTGACACGGCATGTCGGCAGTAAAGACACCGAAGACATCTGTCTGAATACCGGACATATCGGTATCTATGTCAGCTCAAAATGTCAGGAAGCCTTTGCCCCTAAAATTGCCGAATGGCTCAAAGAGCGTGACGGCCAACGAAAAAAGACGAGTAAAAAATCCGCTCAACCGAAAGGCATGAAAGAGATCTCTTCCATTCAGCGGGTGGCAGTTCATTTAAAATCCAATCATCAGGAAAGACAAAGGAGTTGACGCACATGGCCAAAGGAAAAGATTATTTTGATATTTTTTGTAAGGTAAGCAAGATCTTCAGCATGGATATGAGCCATAATGCGCTGCTGAATCTGATTGTTGAATGTGCCGTGGACACACTTGATGGTAAGGCTGCCTGCCTGTTTTTGAAAGAGGGGGGAACCGAACTGTTCGCTCCCAAGGCCCAAACCGGATTGTCCGACAACTATCTTCATGCCAATCCGCTTAAGGCGGTAAACTATGTACCCGCCCTTGAAGAGCACGGGTATCTGGCGTTTGCCGACGCCACTACAGATAAACGTCTTGAGAATCTGGAGGCAAAGAAAAAAGAGGGGATTGCATCAATTTTGACGGTTCCGGTGAGGGTGTCAAGTGTGACAAAGGGGATCCTGTCCTTTTACAGCGCCACACCCCGGAAGTTTACAAAAAAAGAGATTGAATTTCTGTGTGCAATGGCAGATCAGGGGGGAATCGCGATTCATACCAACTCATTGTTGAACCGGCTGCGGAAAAATTCCATGCTCTTTCTCGATCTGGCTTCCAATATCAACTCCAGCCTGGACATCAAAAAGGTACTGAGCAATATGACCGAAAATATCTGCGACGTGCTGGAAATGAAAGGGGTCGATATCCGCCTGGTTGATGAAAATGACGGTGACATGCCGCTTGTGGCCAGTCATGGCCTCAGTGACCAGTTTTTGGAACATAAGCGCCGGATCGACACGGCAACCACATCCCGGGCTCTGAAGGGCGAAACCGTTATCGTCAGTGATACCGAGGCGAATGAGCAGATTCAATTTAAAAAGGAGATGAAGAAAGAAGGCATTAAATCGATGATTGTGACCCCGATCATGGCAAGGGAAAACGTCATCGGTGTGATGCGGTTTTACAGCGGAGAGTATTCGGATTTCCCGTCGGACGTAGTGACCATGATCGAAGCCCTGGCCCACCAGGGGGGGCTGGCCATCCAGAACGCCTCCATGTACATGCAGCTCAAAGAAGAAAAAGCCGACCTGGAAGAAGATGTATGGAGCCACAGGGCCTGGTTTTAAAAAAGCCTCATTTCGGCAAAAAGCGTGAATGTTCCGGCATCAAAACGTCAGAGTTGCCGCTGTAGTAGTCTGTTGAGAAAAATCCCTTAATCAGGAACTGAATTCAAAAGGCGGCTCGTCCGGGAACAGAATGGTTTCGATTTTTTTGAACACCACTGTTTTTTTAAATTTTTTAATGGCTTCGATTCCCGTAAGAATCCGGGCAATCTCAAGGGCTGCTTTTCGATCCTTTTTTTCCGGAATCAGATCCGGCAGGGTGTCCAGTGAGAGATCCCGGTCTTTTTCAAGCAGGGCTGCCTGGTCCCTGATCAACGCCTTTAACTGATCCGGAGTGATCTCCTTGAGCCGGTTGTCCGATTTCATGCTGAATTTTGCTGCGTCATATTCGGCCATATTGATAATGTGGTTGGCACTGGTGACGGAGAGGATGATCCGGATAACGGCCTCCTTAAAGCCGCCTTTTTTCATGGCTGACAGCCATAGCTGGGTTTCAAGTTCGGTAAACATCTCTGTTTTATCCGGTTCCTCAACCGGATTTTTTTCTTTTTTATCATCACTGTAAAAAAGTGTTTTTACCCAGTCATTTCCGTACATTGTGTAGAACATGGCTTCAAAAAGAGCGTCCCGGCTTTTTTGATAGAGGTTAAATCCGTTGATAATCAGATCAGATACCGTTTTTTCGGCATTTAAAAATAGATTGTCCGGTTCAACCGGTTTTCGGGCCTGCTGAACCATGCCGGCTAATGGTTTAAACGGAATCATAAACGGGTTCATATCTGAAAATCCGTACCGTTGGGTTCGCAGCGGATGGGTTTGCCTGATCCATTCCGCCGTCAGGTCGTTGGACCACAGACGAACCCAGGGGCTGACCATATCCCGGTAAACCTTGTCATTGAATTTGGATACCGACGACACCGGCTGGAAGGCTTCTTCATCTTCAGTTCCGTCATCCAGTTTTAAAATATCCGCCATGGTGCGTTTCTGGAAACGGACGATCTGGTCGCCCGGCCAGGGTTCGCTCGGTTCTTCATCAATGGTCATCTCATAGAGTCCGGGAATGAGAAAATCGATGGCATCCACGCATCCGATAATCTCTTTATGTTCTTTTCTGTTGACCTTGCTGGATACAAAAATACCCAGATGTCCGATGCTGTCGTGGAGCAGGTACACAATCACCTGTCCGCATTTTTTTATCTCTTCCACATCTTTATATACGCTGGTGATCCAGTTCAGCGCCTGCTGAGGCGGGGTAATATTATCCCCTTTTGAGGCAAAGATGACGATGGGATCTTTAAAATTTTTCAGGTTGATAAACGAATCCGGGCCGAGTTTCAGATACCCCTGCTCCAGTTCATCGCTGATGAACAGGTTGTTTGTGATAAAACCGATCTCTTCCCGGCTCAGCATAAAAAAACCGCCCCACCATTTTTCAAAATCAAGAAACCGTTTTTCCTCGGTATCCACTTTGGAATAGACGTTGTACAGCTTGGTCCAGAATGTGTTGGCTGCATTGAGTTCTTCAAATCCGGCCACCAGGTGGGCACCGTCAAATTTACCGTTTCCAAGGTCGCTGCACAGGGATGCCAGCCAGTTTCCGCCAAACAGACCTCCCCTGTAGCGCATGGGGTTGGTGCCTTTGACGCCGCCCCAGTAAGAGATCGGAGAGCCGTTTAAAACCAGGGGGCCGGTCACATCCGGACGGTCGGCTGCAATCAATGCTGCGGCCCACCCGGCCTGGCAATTACCGATGATGGCAGGTTTTTGGGCCTCGGGGTGCCGGAGCGCCACCTGTTCTAAAAAATGGATCTGGCATTTTTGAACATCTGCAACGGTCTGACCGGGAATCGGATCGGTTGAAAAGACCATAAAATAGACGGTGTGGCCGTAACTCATAGCGGTTCCGATCTGGGAATCCATCTTTGATCCGCCAATGCCGGGGCCGTGACCTGCCCGCGGGTCCATTACAACAATGGGGCGTTTTTTTGGGTTTTTACTGGCATTGAATTTGTAATCCGGTTCTTCCCGGCGTTCCGGTTCGCCGTTTTCCCGTTTCCCGGCCAGCTGCATCCGCCGGTCAAAGATCCGGACCAGTTGATAATTGACCGGCCGGTTCAGTGTCCGGCCGTCGCACAGGGTCTGATAGTCAAATGCCAGTATCGGCGGCTGCCCTTTTTTCAAGTGGGAAAGGTAGGTGTTGCCCCGCTTGCGGATAATATCTCCCATAAGTACAGACCGCTGGGTTGCATCCCAGAAATAATCGTAACTGTCTTTCATCATGGAAAACGTATTTGACGCAAGCATATTAAAAGCTGATGTGTCCATTTTCGTATCCCCTGTTTTTATTGCTTTATTTTTATTTTCTGGGCGGGTGGATAACGGCGGTTCCGTCAACCACCACCACCCCTTCCTGGTTTTTGCAAAAGGTATTTAAAGTAATCTTGTTCTTTGTTGTATCCATATCGGTTATTTTAACGGTGGCCGTTATCGTATCGCCGATATAGACCGGTGCCTTGAATGCCAGAACCTGCTCGCGGTAGATGCTGCCGGGACCGGGCAGCCGGGTTCCGATAACCGTGGAAATCAGACCGCCGATCAGTATGCCGTGGGCGATTCTGCTTTTAAACGGGGTGGTTTTGGCATACTCTTCATTGACATGGGCCGGGTTCAGATCCCCTGTAATGCCGGCAAAGGTGTAGATATCCGATTCTGAAATCGTTTTTGAAAACTCTTCCTGGTCTCCGATGGTCAGCTGATCAATGGTTTTACCGGTCATTTTACGTCTCCTTGTATGAAAAAGTCGGCAGATCTAATGAATCCTATTCTTTGTTTTGCTTATTCAGAGGATTGGGAAAAAGGTTCATGGGGTCCATCTGTTTGATTGTCTGTTCCGCCATGTTTGACAGGCCGGTTCCCATATCCATGTATGATTTTATCTGATCGTCCATCTGTTTTCGAAGCCCCAGATAATTCTGGATGCTTGTTTCCAGATATTGGTCAAAGAAATCGTGAAGATGGCTTTCTCCGTATTGAATCACCAGGTGCATAAGAGAAACGGGTAAAATGGCGTTGTCCTCTTTTGCCTTGTTCATAATGATTTGGGTCAGGACGATCGGTGTGACGTCATCTCCGGACGTGACATCAATGACTTGAACGCGGGCTCCGCCCTTTATCAGTTCAGAGACATCCTCCAGCGTGATATAGGCACTCTCCCGGGTGTGATACAATCGCCGGTTGGGATATTTTTTTATGGTTATGATGCCGGACACTCATGATTCCTTTCAAAAACAAATTCAAACGGGCCGTTTGGCTATGGTGTTTTTATTTAAAGGTTATGTTACACTGCAACAATATTTATGTCAAGGCTCTCATGGTATTCGAGAAAATAACTATTAAAATTATATTCTTATCTTTATTTATAAGAAAAATAGATACGGGTTATTTTTTTTGTGCGTTGCACAAAAAAAGCTTGACAGAACAATTTGCATCCCTATAATCTGAAACAGAATTAACAGGCCGAAAACTAAATTTTTTAGATCAGCCATTAAAAATAACACCCAAATTTGAGGAGATAATCATGATGGATCAGGCACAAATCGCAAAACAGATGATCGGTTTTCAAAAAACAGTATTTGACAACAGCTTTAATGCAATGGCAGTGGTTCAGGATCAGACCGAAACAATGGTCAACAACCTGATGACCCAGCTTCCGTGGGTAACGGAAGACGGAAAGAAACAGATGAATGAAACCTTTGCGTTTACAAAAAAAGCCAGAGAAGATTTTAAAAAAGCGGTTGATCAGGGATATGCCCAGTTTGATACTCTTTTTGATCAAAAATAATTAATTTTGTCACAGGAGGCAAAAAGATGTTTTCCAATAAAATCCTAATTCAGGCAATCGATTATCAGAAGACCTTGTTTGATAACTCCTATTCGGCAGCGGCTGCACTTCAGGAACAGGGAAACCGGTTAATGGATACGGCATTAAAAAATACCGCCGCTCTTCCGGACGGAAGCAAAAAGGTTTGCTCTTACTGGATGGATTTTGTCAAACAGAACCAGGAGAATTATAAGGCTTATGTTGACACCGGTTTTGACAAAGCCAGGGCGTTTTTTGAGACAGCCTCGCCTGCACCTGCTAAAAAAGCCGCCGTTAAAACCGCTGCAAAGGCAAAATAGGCAACCATGCCGGTTACCGGTGTAACCGGCGTGATAAACCAAATCTCTTTATCCCTCCGGAATACCCTGAAAGGACGTCTCCCATGACACCCGTAATTGAGAAACTGGAATCAGATATCCGTTTCAGTGCCGATCAGATCCGTTCGGTTCAACACTTGCTTTCCGCGCTTTTCCGCTACAACAATGATTTTATTCATCCATACCTGCTGGCGGCATCTTATCTTGGAAGAATAGAAATGTCCGGCCTGATCAACGGATCGGAAAAAAGCACTTCCGCGGATTTCTTTGATTTGATGCGGTTTGGTTACGATCTTTGGGGCAGAGGGCTTTGCAGCAGTTTGAGCGCATGGGGCGACTATGTGAACAGTGCGTTTGAACAGGTATCAACCGACACCGGCTCCACGTGGCCGCCGTTTGGCGACGACTTTCCGCTGAAAGCCTTTTTAAGCCGGCAGAGCGAGATGCTCAGGCATGTGGACAAAACCCTGCCGGATGCCGTCCGGGAGATTGAACCGGAATACGGGTTCCATTTTGAGCGGCAGGATAACCGTCTTGTCGATGAGACGGACCGGTTTTTCCTCTATCAGATTTTACCCACAGACCCGGATGTTAAGATAGAAAAAGATACCAAACCGGTTCTGATCATTCCCCCTTTTGTCCTGGGCAGTAATATATTGAGTTTCCTGCCCGGGGAGAATAAAAGTTATGCCCACAGCTATGCCAACCAAGGTATTCCGACCTATATCCGGATCATGAAGGATATCGCCGTCACACCGGCGTTCCAGGTCATGACAATGGAAGAAGAGACCCTGGATACCCGTCTGTTTTGTGAAACCATTGTTAAACGGCATGGTCGAAAGGTGACGCTGAACGGATATTGTCAGGGGGGGTATTCTGCCGTGTGCCAGATTCTCACGGGAAAACTCGATTCCGTGGTTGACGCTCTGATCACCTGTGTGGCTCCCATGGACGGTACCCGCAGCAAGGGGTTGGGAGAGTATTTAAAGAATCTGCCGCCCCGGTATAACAATCTGCTTTTTGGAACCAAAATCCTGCCCAACGGCAACCCGGTGGCAGACGGCCAGCTCATGGGGTGGGTCTATAAATTGAAAAGCATTGCCGACCAGGTGCCGCTGGTCTCTTTTTTCAGAGATATGGCCATGGCGGACCGGATGATCCGGAAAACCGGAGAGATTAAAAAGACCGCAGCCGCATTGAACTTCTGGCTTAAAAACGAACGGACAGATATTCCTCTGGCCATTACGAAAATGAGTTTTGAGTCCTATAAAACACCGGTGACCCAAGACGGTACCCTGCCGGTTCAGATATTTGGAAAACCGCTCAATTTCAAAAGAATCGAAGAGAAGAAGATTCCATGGCTGCTTTGCTATGGTGAGGACGATGACCTGGTGGAAAAAGAAACCGCTCTGGCACCGGCTGATTTTATCGAGATTGAAACCGTTCCCTTTCCCAAAGGCCATGTGGCCATTGCCACCTCATGGTCCCATCCGGAATCTGAATTTGCCCTTCACAAACGGTTTGGCCCGGAAAACCGATTCAGGGGGCCGGTCCGGTTCCAGCTGGATTTGAATCAGGCCATTGATGATGCCGTATCGGCCCCAAAAAAACCGGCCAATAAAAAAACAGCCAAGAAAAAACCGGCTCAGAAAAAAACATCCGAAAAAACACCTGCCAAAACGCCGAAGACCCTGAAAGCAAAGGCCAAAAAAACAGATGAGGTAAAGCCGGTTACTAAAACCGCCAAAGCTCAAACCGCATCCAAAAAACCGGTTGCTGAAAAAAAAGGCAAATCATCTGCAGCCCGTCCGGGGGCTGAACCGTCTCAAACCCAAAAAAAGGCCTCGGTTAAAAAGTCAGCCGCGAAATCCGGAAAAGCCGAATCTCCAAAGCCGGTGACGCCCCGGTCTGAAAAAACAGTGCCGTCCGCGTCTGCAAAAAAAACGCGTAAAGCAAAGACGTAAAGCAAAGGTCCATTCCATTCACCCCGGAATACCGACTCGGGCAATGGGCCGTGCCATCGGCTTGCTGAACAGAAAACCCGGATTAAACGGTTGCTACATCGGAAAACACCGGGCAAATTGTTTCATCAATTTGGGCGGCCCTTTGATTTTAATCTTACCGGTAACCAGGGCGATGAGCAGGTTTTTCTCTTTGGATAGAAATTTCAGCCAGGTCGCCGCATCTGCAATGACGGTAATATCCGGTTTACCGGTATGCCCGGACAAGACCTCAAGGGTCTGGTTGCGGATATTCACGGTTCCTTTGACCTCTTTTTTTTCGGCAACCGCTTTGTTTCCGATAAACGTAAAATGGTACCGGGCCCTTATTCCCTTTGACCGGCTCTTCTGGAAGACAAGGGGCAGGCTGTTCAGAAAGCCTGTCACACTGGCCGGTCTCACACCTGAACCCACCTGTTTGACGGATTTATGCGGAAATTTTTCAGCCACATGGGTTTGGGCATCTGAACCCGGCAGGACAAAAACAGTTTCCGTATTGTTTTGCAAGGGGGAGAGGACATTGTCCTTATACCCTTTTTTATCCGACAGATAGGCCCCGATATGGTCTTTGCCCGCCGGGCAGGCAGCCATACAATAGGACGATTTGTTGCAAATGCCATAGCTTAAACTCTGCCACATGGAAACGGTTTCCCTGTCCGATACCCGGGACCGGTAGCCGGAAACGGTTTTTGACGACACGATATTCTCCACCCAGTCGGAAAATCCGCCCAACCGGTCCCTGTAATTGTGTACCATGCAGTTGACAAAAGAGAACCCGCCATCCGGGGCCACGGCTCCGACCGGGCAGACGGCGGCACATAAACCGCAACGGATGCACGGATTGTAATCCAGCGGGAGATTGTAAGCGGTGACGGCCGAATCGATCAGCAGAGAACCCAGAACGATAAAATTGCCGAAATCCGGATGAAGGACCAACCGGTTCAGACCCATCTGCCCCATGCCGGCGGCCACGGCAACCGTTTTATGGGAAACGGGCCACATCCGGCCCGGCCATT